>JAISZM010000118.1 GCA_031269205.1 Eubacteriales Family XIII. Incertae Sedis bacterium
GAGGATTCGTGTTCGCATGTCGGAGATAAAGGTCCTCGCCGTAGACGACTCAATCCTCTTCAGGGAATTGCTCTCCAAGGGGATGAAACGCTTCTCCGATATAAAAGTGGTGGGCGTCGCGTCCGATCCGTTCGACGCGAAGGATAAAATTCTCTCTCTGCGTCCTGACGTCATGACGCTTGACGTAGAGATGCCGTGTATGGACGGTATCAAATTCCTGCGGAACCTCATGCCTCAGTATCCGCTGCCCGTCGTGATAATCTCATCCCTCAGGGAGAGCGTGTTCGAAGCGATGGACGCGGGCGCGGTCGACTTTATACCAAAGCCCGGGAACATGAGCAAGGACGGGGACGATTTTATAAACGAGATCGCCGCGAAGATACGCCTTGCGGCTACCGCAAAGCCCGCGTTCCGCAGGAGCGCTCAGGTCGACATCAAGCTGGCCGCGATGGGGCTGAGAGCCACGCCCGATCCTCTGGACATCGTGACCATTGGCGCGTCGACGGGCGGCACCGAGGCGATATACAGCATACTCACGAAATACGGCGCGAACATGCCGGGTTTCGTTATCGTACAACACATGCCCGAAGGTTTCACAAAACTGTTCGCGGCAAGGCTTGACTCCGCGACTTCTCTGGAGGTGAAGGAGGCCGAGGACGGCGACGATATCCGCCCGGGCAGGGCGCTCGTAGCGCCGGGCGGAATGCAGACGCGCGTGCGCAGAACGGCGCACGGCTATGCGGTGAGCGTTGCGGAAGGAGCGAAGGTGAACGGGCACAGTCCATCGGTCGATGTGCTCTTTGAGTCCGTAGCAGAAGCGGCGGGTTCGCACGCGATAGGAGTGATATTGACGGGTATGGGCACCGATGGCGCATTGGGTCTGAAGATGATAAGCGACGCCGGCGGCTATACTATAGGGCAGGACGAGAGGAGTTCGGTCGTGTACGGTATGCCTATGGCCGCATTCCTGACGGGCGGCGTAAAGACGCAATTACCGCTGTACAGGATCGCTGATGAGATCATTCGCAAGCTGGAGAGCTGACGTGTTACGTCTATATATATAAAGAGGTTTTGTTGCAGTAGTGAAAGGAAAGTGAGAGCAATGGGTGAGAAAATCGTAAATGAAACGTTGAGTGAGGACGAACGGTCTACATCTGATCAGCGTTTTCTAAAAACAATGGACGGCAATACGGCGGCGGCGTACGTCTCGTACGCGTTCACGGACGTGGCCGCGATCTATCCGATCACGCCGTCGTCAACGATGGCCGAGGTGGTGGACGACTGGGCGGCACACGGCAGGAAGAACATCTTCGGCCAGGAGGTGCGCGTGGCCGAAATGCAGTCCGAGGCTGGCGCGGCGGGCGCGGTACACGGCTCGCTCGCGGCGGGCGCGTTGACGACGACGTACACGGCTTCTCAAGGTCTCTTGCTCATGATACCGAACATGTACAAGATCGCGGGTGAGCTGCTGCCCGGCGTCTTTCACGTCAGCGCGCGGACGCTCGCGGCGCACGCGCTCTGCATCTTCGGCGACCACTCCGACGTCATGTCCGCGCGGCAGACGGGATTCGCCCTGCTCGCGTCCGCGTCCGTGCAGGAGGTCATGGATCTCGGCGCCGTCGCTCACCTCGCGTCGATCAAATCGCGCGTACCTTTCCTACACTTCTTCGACGGCTTCCGCACTTCACACGAGGTTCAGAAGATAGAGGCGTGGGACTACGACGACCTTTCGGCTCTGCTTGACCATGACGCCGTGCGCGCCTTCCGCGACAGGGCTTTGAACCCCGAACATCCCGTCGTGCGCGGCACGGCGCAGAACCCGGACATCTTTTTTCAGGCCCGCGAGGCGGCGCAGCCGTTCTACGACGAGCTTCCGGCCATCGTGGTCGATTACCTGGACAAGGTCAGCGCGGCGACGGGCCGCTCCTACAAACCCTTCGATTACGTCGGAGCGCCCGATGCGGAACACGTCATAGTCGCGATGGGTTCGGTCTGCGAAACGATAGAGGAGACGATAGAGAACGCGATGCCGGGTGAGAAGGTTGGACTCATCAAATGCAGGCTCTACCGCCCCTTCGTGAGTTCCTTCTTCAAGGACGCGCTGCCCGCTTCAGCGAAGAGGATCACGATCCTCGACCGCACGAAGGAACCTGGCGCGCCCGGCGACCCGCTCTACCTCGACATCAAGGCGACGCTCGCCGACGACGCGGACGCGCCGAAGGTCTATGCGGGGCGCTACGGACTCGGTTCGAAGGACACGACGCCGGGCATGATCGTCGCCATCTACGACAACATGAAAAAGGACGAGCCGAAGGATCACTTCACCGTGGGCATAGACGACGACGTCACGCACACCTCCCTCTCCTACGACGTGAGCGTATCGAGCGAGCCGGAGGGAACCATCAAGTGCAAGTTCTGGGGTCTCGGAGCGGACGGCACGGTCGGCGCGAACAAGACAGCCATCAAGATCATCGGCGATCACACGGAAATGTACGCGCAGGGCTATTTCGCCTACGACTCGAAGAAGTCGGGCGGCGTCACGATATCTCACCTGCGCTTCGGCGAAAAGCCCATACGCTCGACCTACCTGATCAACAGCGCCGATTACGTCGGCTGCCACAACCAGTCCTACGTCTACCAGTATGACATGCTGAAGGATCTGAAGGACGGCGGCATATTCATGTTGAACACCATATGGACGAAAGACGAGTTGGAACAAAAACTTCCCGCCTCCGTCAAGAGGGTTCTCGCCGCGAAGAAGGCGAAATTCTATTACATGAACGCCTACAAACTCGCCGAGGACATCGGTCTCGGCGGCAGGATCAATATGGTGTTGCAGGCAGCCTTCTTCAAGCTGACGGGCGTCATTCCCGTCGACGACGCTGTGGGATACCTGAAGGACGGCATAGTTTCGGCCTACGGCAAGAAGGGGCAGAAGGTGCTCGACATGAACTTCGCGGCCGTCGACGCGGGCGTGAACAACATAGAGGAATACGTCGTGCCGGACGCGTGGGCCTCGGCCGCGGACGAGCCTGACGCGAGGAAGGACGTCCCCGCTTTTATAGATGAGGTGCTCGAGCCGATGAACAGGCAGGACGGCGACTCCGTGCCCGTCAGCAAGTTCGCCGGCGAATACGCGGACGGCACCTTCCCGGCCGGGACGTCGGCCTACGAGAAGCGGGGCGTCGCGATACACATCCCGATATGGAAGAAGGAAAATTGTATACAATGCAACCAGTGCTCCTTCGTCTGTCCGCACGCGGCCATCAGGCCCGTGCTCGTGGACGACGGTGAACTGGCCGACGCGCCCGAGGGCTTTGACACGCTGAAGGCCA
>JAISZM010000179.1 GCA_031269205.1 Eubacteriales Family XIII. Incertae Sedis bacterium
TGCTGTCGCTCGCGCGTGAAAAAGGACGGCCTTGCGGCCGCCCCCTCTAATTGACACCCGGGGATGTCCGATCCGCGCCTACGCCTCGTGAGGGGCGTCGACGGGACAGGCTGACGCGCACGCTCCGCAGTCGATGCAGGCGTCGGCGTCTATCGTATAGATGTCGCCATCGCTTATCGCGTCGACAGGACACTCGGCCGTACAGGCGCCGCAAGCAATACACTCGTCGCTAATCACATAAGCCATTTGAAACCTCCTTCAAGTATGATAAAATGTTTGCGATAGGGCTGTTGACTCCCTATGCTTCAGCAGCAGCATTTATTATATATACGATACCGGATATTGTAAAGGGCAAATATGAAGGTCTACAGCTTAGTAGGCAAAAGCGGCACGGGGAAGAGTTACCGGGCGGGAGAGCTTTGCAATCAATACGGAATAGACGCCCTGATTGACGACGGCCTTTTTATCGCAAAGGGGCGCATTCTCGCAGGAATTTCGGCGAAGCGGCAGAATACCAAGTATCGCGCCATCAAGACGGCGCTTTTCACGGACGACGAGCATATGCTTAGCGTGATCACGCGGATGCAGAAAGTGAAGCCTTCGTCCGTACTCGTCATTGGCACGTCCGACAAGATGGTGGACATCATCTCGGAGCGACTCGGTCTGCCGACGCCTGACGTCAGGTTTGACATTGAGGATCTGACCACGGCGGACGAGCGGGTCATCGCTCACCGACAGAGGCACGAGTTCGGGGAACACGTCATTCCGGCGCCTACGTTTCAAATAAAAAAGGATTTTTCGGGCTACTTCTATCATCCCATCAGGAACTTGAGGGGTATGGCCGATATGCGCTCGCGCGGGCGCGAAGCGGAGGATTCGGCGAGCGCTTCGGGTGTCGACGGCGGAGTCCGATCGGAAGACGGGATCGAAACCGGGGGCGGATCCGGAACAGGGGCGCAATGGGATCATTCCGTCGTCAGACCCACCTACAGCTATCTCGGGGACTTCACGATTTCCGACAGGGCCATCAGGGACATCGTGCGCGCCGCCTGCGACGCGATAGGCGGGATACGCGACATGCCGCTGGCGCTCATCCACGCCCACCGAAAAGGAGCTATCATCGAGGTGGAAATCGTCCTTGACTACGGGGTGCGGATAGTCGATACGGCACGCAGCCTGCAGAAGACAGCCGCGGAGCATATAGAGAATATGACGTCGATCAATGTGATTGCGATCGACGTGGAAATACAGAGATTGGAGTGGTGAAAGAGCATATGTCGGGACACCTCGTCAAGACGGCGTTCAGGGAAGTAACGGATTTTGACCCCGAGGACATCTTTGAGTGCGGGCAGTGCTTCAGGTGGCGCAGGCAGTCCGACGGGAGTTACAGCGGCATAGTCGAGGGATCCTTCGCGAACGTGTCGTACGCCCCGTACGAGAACAAATACAATATAGGGGACGTGAAGATTTGGGGGAATCTTTTCGCGTCCGACGCGGCGAAGCGCGAGCGCTACTGGCGCAACTATCTCGACCTCGACCGCAACTACACGCAGATAAAGCGCATCCTTACGACGGAGGACGCCGTCATGCGGCGGGCGGTGCGCGCGAGCAGCGGCATCCGCATCCTGAACCAGAATAAATGGGAAACCCTCATTTCGTTTATCATCTCGCAGAACAACAACATCCCGCGCATACGGGGATGTATCGAGATACTCTGCCGCGAGCACGGCCACAGCATTGGGCTTTTGAAAGGCGAGCCGCTGTACTCGTTCCCGTCCGTTGACCGCCTTTCGGTGCTGCGTCCCGGGGATCTCGATGTCTGCCGCCTCGGCTATCGGGCGAGGTTCGTCTCGGAGACGGCCAAGCGCGTCGCCTTGGACGGGGGCGAGACGCTCTGTGACGCCGAAAAGACGCCGACAGCCGAACTTGGGGCGTACCTGCTGTCGTTGCCGGGAGTGGGTCCGAAGGTGGCGAACTGCGTTATGCTGTTTTCGATGAAGAAGTCCGAGGTCTTCCCCATCGACATCTGGATGCGCCGGGTCATGGCTGGCGTCTACGGGATGAGCGAGCGCAACCTCTCGGGGATGCAGGACTACGCGGAGCGGAACTTCGGCGAGTACGGCGGTATCGCGCAACAGTACCTCTTTAATTATGTGAGGAAGCTGAAACGGGACAATCCGGCGGCCTACGAGCGCCTGGGACTCGATGCGACCAGTGAGAAGGACGATGAAGCGGAGCGGATGATCTGAGCCGTGCTCGAAACGCTTGCCGCCGCACACAGGCCGGTAACATTCAGCCAGTTGCCTTCCCTCGGTAACATCTCATGAATAAGCTCATACCTAGCGAATGCGGGGACATTCATGATCGCCGCTCCTCGCTTCGCCTTCGCCAACCTCTTGCTGGGGATTTCATACCTCTTGACGCAAACAGGTTTACAAGCGACCATAGGCCGCTATAATGGAAGCAGAACTATTGCTCCACCTGTTGTCCGCTGAGAGGACGGGGCAATGATGGCTCGGCGCGAAACCGTCATATCCGAGTCCCGGGACAATAACGTACGCAGAGGCGCTGATGAAGATAAGGATCGATATCGACCATGACGCGAACGAGCCGGAGGTGATCATCCGCTGCCGTCGGGCGGACGAGGACGTTTTGCGCGTGCAGAAAGCCGTGCTTGACGCCCTGCCGTCCGGCCTGCGGCTGAAGGCCGCGAGGGACGGCAAGGACTATTACCTGACGCCGGAGGACGTGCTGTTCTTCGAGTCGGAGGGCGGCCGAACCTGGGCGCACACGCGGGATGAGGTCTTTGAAGTCAGACTGCGGCTGTACGAACTCGAGGATCTCCTGCCCCACGGATTCGTTCGCGTCTCCAAGTCGGCCATCGTGTGCGTGGCGCACATATACTCCGTCGCGCGCAACATCACGGGCCCGAGCGTCGTCAGCTTTCGCGGCAGTCACAAGCGCATCAGCGCGAGCCGGCAGTACTACGGACTGCTGCGCGACAAATTGGATGAGATGCAGTTTGGGAGATAACGGCCGGGAACAACAACGCGAAAGAACGTTTTCATCCCTGTTCGCGTCGCGGCGCGTCCGCGAGATGGAGGTTAACATGGAGTTTCATACGATGAGTAAGAACGAAGGCGCGACCCAGAGCGCGAAGCCGTGGCCGCCGGAAAAAAAGAACGGCAAACGCATAGTCTGGGGCATCGCTTTCATCGCGGCCGCCGCCCTCATCGCGCTCAACGCGGCGGGCTTCCTCTCGTTCGACGGCGTGACCGCCGCCGGCGTCGTATGGGCGGTGGCCATGGTGTTCATCCTGATTCTCAGCATCCCCCACCTCTTTTGGTTCGGGATATTCTTCCCGCTGGCGGCTCTGCTCGTGATATTCGAGAAACCCCTCGGGCTGGACATACAGCATATCAGCCTCTGGGTATTCTTCGGCATAGCTTTGCTCCTCAGCATCGGGTTCACCATCCTCTTCCACAAACGCAGCCGCGACCGCCGAAATGAACATTGGAACGAACGTTGGAACGAGCAATGGTCGTACGTGCAGGACGGGCCGACCTATGCCTTCGGCTTCGGCGGCTCGGATGCCGCGAACCCAAAGGAATCGGTGGCTGGGAACGTCGTGCGCGTCGAGGTAAATTTCGGCAACGTCATAAGGTACGTCAATTCCGACGATCTCGAGCGAGTGGAAGCGGAATGCAACTTCGGCGGCATCAAACTGTATTTCGACAACGCGAAGCCGCAGGCCACGGGAGCGCGCATAATTCTGGACGTGAATTTCGGCAGCGCCGAGCTCTTCATCCCGAGAAGCTGGGTCGTGACAAACGACCTGAGGCGCTCGCTCGCAGGTTTCGACGAAATGAACCGCCCGCCCACAGGGACAGAAAAGACGGCGCACGTAACAATAGCCGGAGAAGCCAACTTCTCAAGCGTCAACGTCATCTATGTGTGAGTGCTTCCGAGTGGATGACATCGTCCTTTTGTCCTGAAAATCGCGAGAAAGAATGGCAAACAAATGTTTGCATTTTTTCTTGCGAGGACGCATAGTTGTGTGCTATAATTTTTTTGAACATGGGAGGCAGGTGCGTTTCGCATTATGAAATCGGCAAATGAACCGAGAATTTCACAAACATTTACGGCAATAGAGTTGTTCGCGGGTGCGGGTGGCTTGGCTCTTGGAATTGAGAGAGCCGGGTTTAACACTCTTGGACTGATTGAATTCGACAAGGACGCTTCCGACACTCTGAAAACGAATAGACCGGAATGGAATGTGTATCACACCGATATTGCAACTCTCTCTCCGCTCGACTTGCCTGGGCTGTTTGGTATCGTACCCGGTGAATTGGATTTGTTGTCGGGCGGTGCGCCTTGTCAATCGTTCTCTTATGCCGGGAAACGCTTGGGCTTGGAGGATGCACGAGGAACACTGTTTTATCATTATGCGGTCTTCCTGCAAAAGTTACAGCCCAAAGTGTTTCTGTTTGAAAACGTGCGCGGTTTGCTGACGCATAATAAAGGACGTACCTATCAGACGATTCGCGACATATTCTCCGACGCCGGATACACAATTCAAAAGGAGATTATGAACGCTTGGAATTATGGCGTTCCGCAGAAACGCGAGCGACTTATCACAATCGGAATACGCAACGATTTAATTGATGAATTGTCCGTCGATTTTCCTAAAAAGCATGACTATAAACCTGTTCTCCGTGACGTGCTGATGAATGTTCCCGATAGTGAGGGTACACAATATTCGGAGTACAAGCGACAAATATTTGAAATGGTTCCGCCCGGTGGTTATTGGCGCGACATCCCCAAAGATGTTGCCAAAGAGTATATGAAAAGTTGTTGGGAGATGGGAGGCGGCAGGACGGGAATTTTGCGTCGGCTCAGTCTTGATGAACCATCGTTGGCGGTGCTAACTTCGCCGTCGCAGAAACAAACGGATCGTTGCCATCCAATAGAGGCCCGCCCGGAGTTATAGAATTACCTTGCTCGGTAGAGTAAATTAGGATAGGGTAATGATAGGGAAGGGAGTTTCAGCAATATAAACGAGCATGAGGTAATGGTAAATATTCCCGGGGGGGGGGGTGTGAAATATTCTGACCTGACCACCCGCATTTTCTCAGCGCGTGCTGGACGCGCACACGTCGGCACGGACGCGAAGTCCGCGCCTTTTTTGCGCCCGAAGAAGGGCTTCACCCTCGTCGAGGTCATCGTGGTTCTCGTCATCCTCGCGATACTCGCCGCCGTCGCCCTCCCTGCGCTGACGGGCTATATCGAAAAAGCCAAATCGGGCAGTTACATCGCCGAGGCGCGGGATATGCGGCAGACCGTCGTCATCATGCAGATGCGGATGAAGGCGGATCAAGGGCTGGATATGTACAGGTGCTGGAGAACCACCGATTACTATTTTGAAGCCACAAACCGACAGTTCAGCGGCAACGGCAACAATGTTAATCAGGTCTACCGCATTGTGCATATCACGGCTGAGGGCGGCGCACCGGGAGGCAAAGTCTTGTACAAGGAGCTTACGGGTGAGGATCTCAAGAATCGCACCCTTTCCGGCTCAGCCGGCACCACCGCCCCTGTTTTCCTTATAGTGGACAAGAGCAGCGCCATCGTCGCCGGTTGGTACATGAGCAAGGACTGCAACCGCGTCGTCACCTGGGGCATCAAGCAAAAAGACCAGATTACGTGGGCCGGCAGCACCTATAATCTGAACAACGGCAACGAGCCTGAAAACGGCAACGTCTGCTCCGCGGACATCGACCCCTCCGTCGGCTACATCACCTATACGCGCGAGAGCAACACTTCAGGGATGTACCGATAGGCAGCGCGCAAAAGGGACGGTACTGAAAAACTGCTTCATCTTCCCTTCCTCATCTTTATCTAAGGAAACACTGATTAATTCCGTTCGCCAGATGAGCCGATGGATTTTTCGCCTGACACAGGCAAAAAACGCAGGGATACTGGTGGTATCGTGAGGCTTTTTGCCGAAGTCAGGCGGAAAATCGGCGGCTCATATGGTGGACATGAATTAATCA
>JAISZM010000003.1 GCA_031269205.1 Eubacteriales Family XIII. Incertae Sedis bacterium
GCCGTCGTGAACGACGACTTTCAGATTGACCCCGCGAACGCCCCGGCGTTCGCGGATATCGGCTCTGACCGAGTATTCGCCCGGGATAATCTTGTCGAGTTCACGGGCTATCCTATCCGTGTCCGCGCCGATGTCTATCAAGGCTCCGAGAACCATGTCGCCGCTTATCCCGTCCTTCGGATCGAAATACACCGCCTTCTTCGCTGTCCGCATACTCGCCGCCGCTTCCTTCATTCCCGGGAGATTTACCGAATAAACCGGATCATTCGCCGTCGGCGCGTTCCTCTCTTTTTTTCGCGACCAAGGCATTGATGTACTCGTTCCAAGGCGCTTCTTCGGAGTGCATACGATCCCGCAAGTCGGGTCCGATTTCCATGTGGTCTTTCCTGTCTATGATCGCCCAGGCGACGTGAGGCTCCGCGGGAGGGCAACCGTTGACGGCGACGCCCTTGTCGCGGTGTTTGCGCAGACAGTTGCCGCAGAGAATCAAGCGCTCTTTTTCGATGTCCGGCACTTCTTTCTTCGCGCCGAGCACGATGACCGCATCCGAATTCTTTTCATATTCGTCGAGCGCCTTGAGTTTTTCCATAGTAAAAGCGACCAGGGACTGACAACTGCTGCACGAGTTTTCCGGCAGTATCTCGTACTCCGGCCAAGTATCAAACCCATCCAAGTACGGAAGCCACATCTTCTGATACACTTCGTCGATGCTCTTGCCGCGAACTTCGAGTTCGTCGATGTCGGCGCAACCGAGTCCGCGTTCTCGCGCGTTTTCGAAATACGATACCTTGCCGGTATCCAAGCCTACGCAGTGGCACGCGACAATATCCAACGCGACCGGATCCCGACTCGCAAGCACGCATCCGAAATCGAGCGGCACGGGGGAATGCGGTCCGAAGCCCTCGGCCGGCCAGATGAGATCGGCTATGTTCAAATCGGCTCGCACGACCGACCAGATGTCCATCATCGCCATCGCGAGATTCGTCCGGTGCATATCGTAATGCACTTTGTCCTGTACGACCCCCTTGATGTTTTTTAAAGCGCACGTGAACACCATGCTCGCGTGTGATTTAAAAATGGGCATATTGATGATGTGATCCGCCTCGACCAGAAACCGCGGCAACATGACGGAAGTGATGGCCGATCGCGCGTCCCTGATGGGGACTTTGATCAATTCCTTATCCGATTTGATGTCGCGTATCTCGTCAACACCCGCGTTCCTCGCGGCATCGGAAATGCCGGAGTCCTCCAGGCAGGCTATCGTATCACACCCTATCGCGGCCGATTCAGCCACGATCACCTTGCGCGCGCCGGCCGCTTTCACCGCCTTGATCACTTCCCCTACCAACGCGGGGCTTGTGTTTACGCTGGTTCCGTCCTTCCCCAGGTGTCCGGCGTTCGGCTTCAGCACGACGGTGGATCCCTTTCTTATGATAGTATCCGCCCCGCCCAGTTCGTCGAATACCTGTTTTACCATTACCTCTACGCTTGGATCTTTCGCAATCGCGACTACCGCTTTTTTACTCATGGTCTCCTCCGTTCCTCTACTGCATGGCTATTCCGTGCCATAAGATTCTCCCGCTTTTTTTAACATTGCATCCCATGTTCGAAAAGAAGACACCTCCGAGACGAAAGCGTCGAAACGGGATTTTGAATATACCAACAAATCATCGTCCCAGTTGACAAAGACCGCGCTTGAAAACATGAATTCATCGAAGGAATTACAGTTCGTATATTCCCGCATGAAAGCATCCGTGAATATCGCTTTGACACCGTCCCTGGTTTCGGCCGGGAACGGCACTCTCGCGATATCCTCGCCATAACCGAACAGGGCGAGAATCTCTTCGGGCGTACGTCTGCTCAAAATCCAGCGCCCGCAATCATTTGATATTCCCCGCCACCCTGATCAGATATTCACGCAAACTCCTGTTGGATCGTTCGATTTGTTCGGGCGTCCAGGTCTGATAACCCTTTCCCGTTTTAAATCCAAGGTCGCCATGGGCGACGAGTTCCCTCAACAGCGCGGATGGTTCGTGCGTGTCCTCCAAATACGGGAAGATGTATGAGTGGATATTGAGAGACAGATCCAGCCCCGTCATGTCCGCGTTCTCCATCGGTCCCAGGTGTGGCCAACGAAGACCCGGGCCGTACGCGAGCGCCCTGTCCACGGTCGCGGGATCCGCGATGCCTTTCTCGACCATGGAAAACGCTTCGCGCCACAGCGCGTGCTGCAGGCGATTGGCGATGAAGCCGGGCACATCCTTCCTGCAGAGGACAGGCTTTTTCCCTACTTTGTTCAAGACCTCCATCAAGGAGTCGACGACCTCATCGCTCGTATCGTCTGTCCTCACGACTTCCACCAGGGGGATAAGAAAAGGTGGATTCCAAAAATGAGTTCCGGCGACTCGATCCTTCTTCACGCATTTTTTCGCGATATCGGTCACGCTCATGACCGAGGTGTTCGTCGCGTATATGCAGTCGTCCCGTGTCAATGGCTCCAAGTCCGCGAACGTGTTCTGTTTGATCTCCATGACTTCGGGAACGCATTCGATGATCAGGTCGGCGTTTGCCACTGCCGCCGGCATATCATCGGTGAACGATATCCTGCTTAAAACGCCTTCTTTTTCCGCCTCGCTCAAAGCGTCGTTATCGATCAGAAGATTCAGGTTTGCGATGATCGGCGCATACGGTTCGTCATGAACCTTCCGCGAGCGAACCGTCACCCTCATGTCCTCATCTCTCGCGAACACTTGAGCAAGGCCAACGCCCATCAGGCCGGCGCCCAATATGACGACATTATTGATATTCATGGAAACATTCTCTTTTCTTATCACGCCTTACGTGATATTTTCAACAACAACCGCCATGGCAGGGCCGCCTCCCACGCAGAGCGACGCGACACCATACCGTTCATCGCGGCGTTTCAATTCATTCACGAGGGAAATTATGATCCGGATTCCCGTGCAGCCGACGGGATGACCCAAGCCGATCCCCGAGCCGCGCGCGTTTACCTTATCCCTATCCAGTTCGAGGATTCTGTTACACGCGAGGAACTGCGCCGCAAACGCTTCGTTGATTTCGTAATAGGCGATATCGTCCGGTTTCAAACCCGCTTTCCCGATTGCGAGGGGAACCGCGTACGCGGGGCCTATACCCATGATGCGCGGTTCCACTCCGAAGTTTGCGGTTGAAAGTACACGCGCGAGGGGTTTCATCCCGAGGGCCTCGGCCTTGTCCGCGTCGGCAAGTATGATCGCCGCCGCCGCGTCGTTGACGCCCGACGCGTTTCCCGCCGTGACCGTTCCGTCTTTTTTGAACGCGGGACGCAAGGACGCAAGGCTTTCCGCGGAGATATCCCGCCGCGGGTGTTCATCCTTATCGATCGTCTTCACACCCTTCCTCGATTCTATCGTTACGGGCGCTATCTCGTCCTCGAACAGTCCGCCATCCTGCGCGGCGACCGCACGGCTGTGGCTGAGGAGCGCCCATTCATCCTGTTCTTCTCTGGCGACGCCATACTCCTCAGCCAAGTTCTCCGCCGTAATTCCCATATGATATCCCATCATCGCGCAGACGAGACCGTCGTTCAGCATGGTGTCGACCGGTTCGGGGCCGTCGCCCATCCGGAAGCCTTCCCGCGCGCCTTTAAGGATATACGCCGCCTGGGACATGCTTTCGGCGCCGACGGCCATACCGACGTCCGTTTGCCCGAGGGAAACAGACTGTGCGATCAGCTCGAACGCTTTCATTCCCGAGGCGCATTGTTGATCGATCGTGTACGCGTACCCGTCGACGGGCAGCCCGACGCCGATTTGCACTTGGCGGGCGGGATTCCCTTTGTGCCCCGCCTTGTAGACCATGCCGCAAGCGACTTCCTTTATTTCCGACAGAGGCGCGCCGGATCTCTCTATGGCGGCGTTCGCGGCCGTTTCGGACAGTTTGACGGGGTCCACATCTTTCAGTGCGCCCAGGAAATCCCCGATGGGGGTGCGCGCCGCGCCGACTATCACTACATCTCGCATGAAGCATTTCTCCTTTCTCACCGATTCGACCTTTCGCCGTCTCCGGCGACTTCATGACTACTGATTGGACTGAATCGCCTGCTCCTTCACTTCCGCGTTTATGTCGCGGTTGTATTTGAATTCCGGAACGAACTTGACGATAATGGTGTAGACCACGCAAACTCCCACGTAGATCATGAACGCGTACCTGAGCGAACCGAACATCGAGAGTGCGAACGCGTTGATTGCGAACGCGCAACACGTGATCAGCCCCTGGATCGGGAAAAGGACGGAGTTGACGACGCTGAATCCGTGACGCCCGAACACGTTGGCGGGCAACGAAATCATGAAATTGGCGGATCCGCCTATCGCCATGCCTATCATCACGACCGAGATATAGATACCCGCCCAGGTTTCCGTGATATTGGCGATCAACGCGATCGCTTCCCACGCGCCGAAGATCATCATACATTTGACCGTACCTATCTTCTGATCCAGCACGCCGAACAACCATGAGCCGACGATGCCCACTAACGCGACGACGGTCATCATGAGGATGGCTTGTCCCTGATCCATGCCAAACGATACATTTCGCACGACGAGTTGCGTCACGACGCCTGTCGTGATCAACTGAATGAGTCCCGTCGGCACCGCGCACTGCCACATCGCCTTTGTCTTCAAAAGCTGCTTGACCGTCCAAATGGACTTGTCGTCGACCGCGTCGACGGTATCGTACATGGTTTCGTACTCTTCCTTCGAGACGTTGTCCGGATACACGTTACGCTCCAACGGGGAATTCTTTATCGTGACAAGCCCGAGGATGGCGACGCCGATACAAATGGAACCCAAGACTATGGTGGCGAACTCGACCCCGCGCGTGTTGACGAGCAACGCGAGCAGCGGCACAAAGAACGCGGTGGCGCAGTTCAGCCCCATCGTCGTCCACCCCATGACGATACCGCGCTTTTTGGGAAACCAGTCCGCGACCAGGACGCCGCCGCAGATATACCCCGCGGACATGATGGCGCCGCCGAGACAGATGTACGCGATCAAATACATGGCGAGGTTAACCGCGTTACCCATGCACATATACGCGACGCCCGTGATGGCGAGGCAGATCGTGGACGTGACGCGAACGCCGAGTCGTATATTGACCCGCCCCATGATGATCCACAGGACGACGGCGCAGATACCCGCGATGGTTCCCATGCTCAGTACGGTCGGGTATTCCACTCCCAACTTTTCGGAAATAGCGGGAGCGGTAATGTTCGTGCCGTCGTTGTTCATTCCCGCATAAAACCAGAACATGAGCGCACAATAAAAAATGATATACCAACCATTGGCTCCAAACCCCCAAATCGATTTTTTCGTATCCACTTTTTTTCTGATATCAGCCATGACCTTCCTCTCCTCTCTCTCTCGCAAAATCGTCGATGAAAATGAAAATTACGATGATTTCGAAACCAAGGTTATCATTACACACGGGGATTTCTCATTACAAGCGAAACACTATGCACATTCAGAATATAATATGCGTAATGCGAGTAATTTTACGAGCTTGATTTGTCGCTATTCCTTCAGCCGGGGACGGAATGACTTCCTTGCGAACGCAAGCGTGTTTTTGAGCATCGGATTCTCATTGTCCGGCGACCAGGCTAATCCGTATCCCAAGAACGCGTCGCCTTCAAGAAGGCGGTGAAAACAGAACTCGGCGCCGCCCGAAAAAGGCTTGTATACCTCATCCATGATCGCGATAGTGCGGCCCCGCATAAGTTCAAACGCCATCGAATGCGCGTTGCTGACATATTTTATATCCGACTTGAATCCGTATTGGCTGTACACCTTTTCAACCATGTCCCAATAGAACTTGTACCTCTCGTCCGTCATGGCGACGATCGTCTCGTTGATGAAGTCCTCCGTGGACAGCTCAGGTTCAGCCGCAAGCCTGTGCTTGTTCGAAAACACGATCGACGGGACGAGTGAAAACAGATTCATATACTCCAAGCCCGCCGAGCGCAGCATGGACTCCCCATCGGCGGAGAAAAACGCCGCGTCGTAATACCGCTCCTTAAGTCCCGTAAAGATGGTGTACGGATCCGTCTTTTCGACACGAATATTTATGGCCGGGATTTTGATCTCCAGTTGCTCGATGAACGGGAGCAGATAGATCAAACTGTTCGACGTGTAATAGTCCGCGATAAGCAGATCGGTCGATACCTCCTCCTGCGTTTTGCGGGCGTGTTCTATTGAATTGGTGATCGACTTCAGAATTCCGTGCCAGTCTTTTGCCAGCTGCTTCCCCGCGTCGGTCAGATAGATGCGTTTTTTCTGTCGATGGAACAGCTTGACTCCGATGCTTTCCTCAATGGTCGCGATAGTGCGGCTGATCGAAGCCTGCGACATATGAATGCGCTTCCCCGTTTCGGTCAGGTTTTCATAATGTGCCGCCAAACAAAAGATTTGGACATGCTGCAGCGTGATACCGTTCAGCTTGTAATTGATCAGCTCATTCATTTAATTTTTCAACCTCCAAAAGCCTACTCCACTAGTGCATGATATCAGGTATCAAAATCATTCGATTAATCGTAATTTGTATGCGGTATTACAAATCCGTATTCTTTTTGTCTTGCTTATTACAATTCGTCCGTGCCAAAATTATAAGAAAGTTTTATAACATATCATAACAGTGTTAAAAATCGATTTCAATACAACATATCAACTTTAGTGGCTTTATTGAGGAGGTTCAAAATGAAACTTGGTTTTGGTACAAACGCGACGGACAGACTTGAAGGGATCAATTATCCGCGGATGAGGGAATATCGCCTGAACCGAACAAAGGAGATGATGAAGAAACACGGGATAGGCACGATGGTAACGTGGGAGGCATGGGACATGCGGTACATCGCGTCCGTGTACAACACCATCCCCTGCAGATGGATCGAGAGCCAGTTCGTGGTGTTGCCGATCAACGGTGATCCCTATGTGTTTGGCATGACCAGCTTTTCGCCCTACATCATGAGAGAGGAACTCCCCTGGCTGAACGATAAGATCTTTGCTTCCCCCGGCACGACCAAAATGAATCATACCATCGAAGGCATCGAAGGCGTTATAAAAGCCATCACCGACATCGTAAGCGAACACGGCCTTGAGAACGAACCCGTGGCGCTTGACGGTTGCACCTCGGAATTTCTGGTTGGCGAAGCTCTGGCCAAGAAGGGGCTGAAGGCCGTCGACGGGAAACGCTGCATGTTCGAAGCGCGCATGATCAAAAACAGGGACGAAGTCGAATGCGTACGCACAGCCTGCACGACCGCGGAAGCGGCTTTCGACGCCATAAAGCGCAACATTCGCCCCGGCATCAAGGAATGCGAATTGGTCGGTATCGGCATGGAGCGCCTCTACGCTCTCGGGGCGGACGAAACGCAGGAATTCGTATGTTCGTCCGGGCCGCGCACCAATCCGCTGCATATAGACTATACGGATCGGATGGTTCGTCCGGGTGAGCTCGTGATCGTCGACATCAACGGCAACTCCTGGCAGGGTTACAAGTCCTGTTACTATCGGACATTTTCCTGCGGCAAAGCCACGGAAGAGCAAAAGGAAGTCTACGAGGTATGCCGCAAGATGATGTACGACGGCATGAGCTATGTGAAGGCTGGCGTACCCGCGAGCGACGTGTACAAAGGCTTCCCGCAATCACCTTCCTTCTGGGGCTACGACAAATGGGAAGATGTCGCGCCCTACATGCTCGTTCACGGTATCGGCCTCTCCCTTCATGAACTGCCTTGGCAGTGGAAAAGCGCGGATCGCGATAGCGATATCCTCTTTGAGGAGGGCATGGTTCTCGCGGTCGAAAACTGGTACGGGAAGCCCGGCGGAGATTTTGGCGTCCGTCTTGAGGAGAATATCGTCGTCACGAAAGAAGGCTATGAATTGCTCAGCCTCTATCAGGTCGACGACATAATAGAAGTGGACATTTAGGCTTGTGTCACGCAGCGACCGAAAAGAGAGGAGCGCCGCAATCGATGAGTGAACTGAAAAACAAGCGTATCATTACGGTGGCGACGACAGGAGCGTGGCCGACAAAGGAAAACACGCCGAATGTGCCGTTGCAGCCGGAAGAGATCGCGGAAGAGGTATACAACTGCTGGAAAGAAGGCGCCGCCATAGCGCATATCCACGTGCGCGACGACGCGGATAGACCCGCGATGGAGTTTGAGAAATTCGCAAAGACGGTGGAACTCATTCGCGCGAAAAAAGATTGTGATATCATCCTCAACCTGACGACTTCCGGCGGCGTAGGCTTATCCGAAGACGACAGAATACGCCCATTCTATGAACTCAAGCCCGAGATGGCTTCGTATGACTGCGGCTCTATGAATTGGCAACACACTACGGTTTTTGAGAATACCCCGGCTTTCTTGGAAAAGCTGGGGGCGCTCATGCGAGAAGTGGGGGTCAAGCCGGAGATAGAAGTATTCGATCCCGGCATGATTTACAACGCGCGGCACTATCTAAAAAAAGGTACGCTGACATCCCCTCCCCACTTCCAATTCTGTATGGGCGTGGCGGGTGGCATAGCGGCCTCGACGAAAAACCTCGTTTTCATGCACGACTGTTTGAAGGAGGTCGCGTCCGACGCAACGTGGAGCGCCTTCGGAATCGGAGCGCGCGCCATGGAGATACTCTATACCTCGGTCGCCATGGGGGGCAACGTGCGCGTGGGGATGGAGGACAACGTTCTGTACAAGAAGGGCGTCATTGCGGAAAGCAACATGGTGTTCGTGGCCCGCGCGAAGCGAATCATAGAAGAATTTGGCGCCGAAGCGGCTACGCCGGATGAAGCGCGCCAAATCCTCGGACTCAGGTAACGCCATGGAATTCGCCGAAGCGCTCGCTCGCAGGCGATCGAAAACTGGGCAGCGTATTGCTGTGGTTCGTATTGGAAACGATTCGACTCCGACCGGATATCGAGTTGGAGAAGGCGATAGGCATACCCGAAGATTTCGAACCGCTGCTCGGCGTCGCGGTAGGACACGCCACCAAACCTGTGACGACCCATCCGACCAACAAGGAAAAAATCGCCGTAACTATTACGTGACTCGAATTGTCCACGATCTCAGCCCATCTTTGTGACACCAGGGGGACGGTATCCTCTGGCAATGTCGTTGCATATATCTTATGCGAATGCCAAGAGGTATTTCTGGCTTCCCCACCCGCGCGAGGGATGTTTCACAAATCGCGTTAATTGACATCCGTTTCGAATGGTGCTATTGTTTCGTTGGTGGGGGATAGCATTGGTTGGGATGGTCAGCTTATGCTCTGACGGATGAACCACTTATTCACAAATGCGCGTAAAAGCGCGCGATCCTCTCACATCGCTTGTCGCCGTTGAAACAGGCAGGGTTGGTTAGTGAAACAAGGTTCAGGGATTACCTTTATCAGCAAGGCAGACGAAATATTGCGAATAGTGGATTCGCAAGAGGGGGCGTCGAAAGATGCCCTTCGGATGATTGCCGCGGATATCCTGTCGAAGCCGTATCAAGAATCAGTTGACGATGGCGTCGATGTGAAAACTGAAATTGAACGCCTTCGGAACCTGTCAATTCAAGGCGTTATTGCACTCGACGTTTTGAGCAATGCCACTACCGCCCTGAAGGCTTTGGAACAGGAGGGAGAAGGGGGGTTGTTGCAGACGTCCTCTTCCAGCAGGGGTTCATCCATCGCATTCCGGGATATGTCTGACGGATCGGGCAAGCGCGCGCGCCGAACATCAAAAGTCACGTCCGTCGTCATTGTCGCCTGCGTGTTGGTGGCGGCAGCAGCTTTGTTGCCGCGTTTTTTCCCTTTTGGAACGACGCAGTCGCCGACCGCAAACGGGGCAGCGTCCGCATCGACGAACGACGGCGGATTTATAGGCGATCTCATAAGAATGATTCCCGGCTATGGAACAGGCAGGGACGCGGGCGGCGCGACAAAGAATGAGGCGAAACCCATCGCCTACGCGGACTTATTCAACGGTCTGACGAACTTGAGAGGGCTGTGGTTCGAGTTTACCGGAGAAGTGATGACGGACGAAGGCGGCGGTGTATTCTGCGTGAACGTCACAAAGGATGAAAGTGAAGTCATGGGGGCATTCATGCCGTATAAAGATTCGGTGGCGCTCTACGTGGAAGGCGCGGCGGACTTTCACGTCGGCGACATCATTCACTTTGTAGGTCAGTCCGACGGGAGCATTGCCGACAGTTCACTCGGATCAAGCGTGCGGATGCCGAAAATCATTGCGGCTGCCACGGATATTTCAGTCGAGTGACACTTGGGGACGGTACGATTTTGTCACATTCGATATCGGTTATGGAACCACTGAACAGTTACTTCTCCTTCGAATGAATTTCAACAAATCGCGAAATTTATGTTTCAATTCGGTCATAAAGGGGTATAATTGTCATAGGGAGTATAATGAAACGCGCAGCCGGGCCGCATTCGCCCGCGTATAAAGAGTGATGAAACTGATGGGTGGAAATAATAATAACATCGATGCGATAAAAGCGCCGCAGGCGTCAGAGCGCCGCGGGGCGTCAGCGCGTCACAGCACGTCAGCGCACCGCGCGGGCATGACCCTCATTGAGGTCCTCGTCGCCATGGCCATCATCGCCATAATCAGCGTCATGTGCGTGTCGGCCTTCATGACCATACTCGCCGCCGAAACGCGCGAGACGAACACGAGACTAGCCTCCGAAAGCGCCGAAACGGCGATAGCGACCGGCGCCGATCCCACGTCGACCACAGCGGCGTTTCTCTCACTCGGCGCCTTCACCATAGGCGCGGACGCGGAATCATACTCCTCCACGGCAGGCGTAGGAAGCTCCCTCAACAACGGAGAAGGCGGGCAGATCGACACCTCGGGCCAACGCAACTACACCCTGCTGAAGGGCACGTCCAAGTATCAGAGTTCCCCGTCAAGCGACAAAGTCGTCGCTCTCATCGGCAACCTCAGCTATGAACTCACAGAAAAGTACCAAACCCTTTACCCAGGTATTTCTATTACTAATACGTATTCTGATAGCCCCTACGAGGATTACAACTGGCTAATGTACACCGTGCCCCAGGGCGAGGGCGGCAGATACAAGCTGGAGGTCTGGGGAGCCGCGGGCGGCGATCCCAAAGCCATGACCTATTACCCCATCATTGCCCCCGCGGGAAAAGGCGCCTACTCTAGGGGTGTGGTCAACCTCAAAGAGAACGACACTATCTATCTCTACGTAGGCGGCAAAGGCCAAGGAG
>JAISZM010000060.1 GCA_031269205.1 Eubacteriales Family XIII. Incertae Sedis bacterium
GTCGATTCGCTCGCCATCGCGATAGGCACTTCGCACGGCGCTTACAAGTTCAAGCCCGGCCACGATCCGCAGCTGAGGTTTGACATCCTCGATGAGGTGACCCGACGCCTTCCGGGCTTTCCGATCGTGCTGCACGGCGCTTCGTCCGTCGTACCCGAGTTCGTCGAGAAGATCAACAAGTACGGCGGCGAGATGCCCGACGCCATCGGCATCCCCGAGGATATGCTGAGGCAGGCCGCGGCGAGCGCCGTATGCAAGATAAACATAGACTCCGATCTGCGGCTCGCGATGACGGCCACGATCAGGGAGTATTTTGCGGAGCATCCGTCCGACTTCGATCCGCGCCAGTATCTGAAGCCCGCGCGCGAGGCGATCAAGCAGATGGTCAAGCGCAAGATAGTGAACGTGCTGGGAAACAGCGGCAAGGCAGCCGCGGCGCTTTGAGCGGTTTCGAGCATAGTTTATATTACCTTAACTTGAAAGCGTAAATCCGGGGAGGAATATCATCCCTATCCCCGCGAGGAGCGTTACCGCTATGTAGACGAGCAGCGGTACGCTGGTGAAAGCCGCGCTCCACAGCGCCGCGCCCGTGCGCTCGGGCGAGCCGGGTATCCTGATCGGCGCGCCGACGGTTCGCTGCTCCGCGAAGCGCCAGCGCTCCTTGACAAGCAGCACGATGGCGCCTATGAAAAACGCGAACAGTATCGCGTTCGAGAGCACGTAGAAAGGCCCCGTGCCATCGGCGCCGCCGCCGAGCATCCCGAACCATTCGACGCCTGTCGCGACCGAGTTGATGAGGATGTGCGCGAGTATCGAGTGCTTGAGCGAGTAACGGCTCGCGATGTAACCGAGTATGATCCCCATGAAAAACGCGAACACGGCTTGAATGGTGAAGATGTGGAACAGCCCGAAGACGAGCGAGGATATCACTATCGAGAAGTTCAGGCCGAAGCGTTCGAGACTTCTCATGATCGCTCCGCGGAACACGATCTCTTCGACGATCGGTCCGACGATGCAGACGTAGAGCAGCCCCGAGGGCGTTTGCATCATCTGTATCGACTGATTGAGGAGATCCGTGACCGAGTGGCCGGAGCTTTCGAGGGCCTTGTTGAGGAAGGCGGCGCCCATATTGAAGACGAACTGCGCGCCCATGGCTATGATCCACAGTCTCATAAACGCTTGCGGACTCAGCGGCGCGTGTCTTACGGATAGGTCCGTCGTGAACAGGCGCTTGCCGCGCAGCAGCAGAAAGACGGGCAGTCCCGCGACGGCGCTTATGATCGCGATGAGTCCGACGTACTGCGAGAGCGTCTCCTGAGCGGTCGCCGTGGAGGACTCTACGAGGTCGTTGTAATCGAAGGCGCTGCCCTGCACCATGCCCATCGCGCCCTGCATGATGTCGTTCATCAGCCCGGACGAGAACAGGAGCACGACTTCGATGACGCCGCTGACGGCGATCTGCACAAGAAAGTACGCGCCTACCGCAAGCACGACCTTCCGCAACTGAACCTTGACCTCCCGTGAGTAAAGGCCGTCGGGCATATTCTCTTTCGGCGCGAAAGGCCGGATCTCTTTATACGTTCGCATGATAGGAAAATTATATCACAGAAGGGAGCATAGCCGAAGACGGGTTTGTGACTATTCAGTCGCCACGCCATTTTTGTCCATCTCGGAACCTGATGACGATAGCTGCGAAGCGTAGCTGAGTCTAATACAAAGCGTTGGCTTCCTCACGTACCCTAAAGTACGCTCCGGTGAGCCAGAATCGCCCTCAGAACCCGATCTGAACAAAACTAGCGCGGCAACTGAATAGTTTCGATTTAACCACTGAACAGTTACTCGGGTTATAATAGTAGCGTAATGGAAACCATCGCCATCACCGCCAACGAAGCGGGGCAGCGGCTTGACCGCTTTTTGAAAAAATATCTTCGCGCGGCGCCGCTGAGCCTCGTGTACCGGCTCGTCCGCAAGGACGTGAAGGTGAACGGGATGCGGCGCGGCATAGACTATATGTTGGAGGAGGGCGACGAGATCGCCCTGTACCTTGACGGCGCGCGCATAGACGAACTCGCGAGACGGGACGCGGCGTCCGCCGGGCGCGCGTACGGCGCGGGCTTTCGCCGTCGCCCCAAGATACAGTTCAAGGTCTGCTATGAGGACGGGAACATCCTCGCCGTTTCCAAACCGTACGGTCTTTTGACGCATGGCGACGGTCGGGAAAAGAAGGACACGCTCGTTAACCAGGTCGTCGGCTATCTGACAGACAGAGGGGAGTACGACCCGTCCGCCGAGCGCCTGTTCACGCCGTCGCCCACAGGCCGTCTCGACCGCAACACCACAGGGCTCGTCGTCTTCGGCAAAAACTCGAAGGCCGTGCGCGATTTCAGCCGCATGGTAGCGTCGGAAGACGCCGTGGAGAAGTATTACCTGGCGCTCGTGTTCGGCGCGATAGAGGAAGAACTCACGCTCGAGGGGAGCATCCTGAAGGACGAGGAGAAGAACCGCGTCAAAGTGATAGAGGCGAACGACGACAAAAACCCCGCCAAGCCCTCTCTCACCATCGTACGGCCGCTCGGGATATCGCGCGGCGCGGACGTCCGCTATACGCTCGTCGAAGTGAACCTCGTGACGGGCCGGCCCCATCAGATAAGGGCGCACCTCGCGGCCGAGGGATACCCGATAGCGGGCGACCCGAAGTACGGCGATCGAAGCCGCAACAGACGCTTCACGCAGCGTTTCGGCATCACGTCACAGTTCCTCCACGCACACAAAATTATCGTAAAGAAAGGGGGCGGATCGCTCGAATACCTGACGGGCGCCATCATGGAAAGCTCGCTTCCGCAAAGACTCGTCGAAATAACCGAAACATTGGGCGTCAGCATATGATATACTAATAAAATCATGACGAATAAGCACGCGGCAAGAGGCGAACGAAAACGATTTTTCGCCGGCGGTCGGCGGCCTTATATGCTCGCCGTCGTAGCGGCTATCATCGTGTTCATGCTCGTCGCGCCCGTCAGGGTACACGGAGACAATATGGCGCCGCTTTTGAACGACGGCGATGTGGTTATCATCGTGAAGGAAAATTATTACGACGCCCAACCGCCGGAGCGCGGAGATGTGCTGTGCTTCAAAAGAAGTTTCGCGCCCGAGAGTGCGCGCGGACAGGACGGGCAGAAGGAACAGTCGGGCGAGTTTGACGAGAGGTCGTACCGATTCGCGCGCGTCGTCGGCCTGCCGGGCGATGAACTGTGGGGACGCGAGGTCGCCCCGGGCGAAGTGTTTGTGAAGAACGACAATCCGACCGACGAGCTGGACAGTCGTGATGAGAGAGTTGATACGTTGCTCGAAGGAGCGAGAGGCAAAGTCGCATTCCGCGTATGGCCGTTCAGCGGTTTCGGAACGGTAGGCTGATAGAGCGCGCGCGACGACGGCAAGAGGTAAGCATGAGTAAAAATCTGTGGGTATGGATAAGAGACATAGCGATAGCGGTCGCGATAGCGATCATCATCATGCAGTTTATCAAGCCCACCATAGTTAAAGAACATTCGATGGAGGATACCTTGCATCCGAACGACTACATATTTCTCAGCAAACAGGCCTACACCCTCGGCGGGGAGCCTGAGCGCGGCGATATAGTGGTGTTCCGTTCGTCGCTCGAGAGTGCCGACGGGACGACGAAAAATCTCATCAAGCGCGTGATCGCGGTCGAGGGCGACACGGTGGGAATACACGACGGGATCGTCTACGTGAACGGAGACGCGCTCGAGGAGTCGTACACGAAGGACGGCTACACGGAGGGACAGATGCCTGAGATAATGGTGCCGAAGGACGACCTCTTTCTGCTCGGCGACAACAGGCAGTCCAGCCGGGACAGCAGGGATCCATCCGTGGGATTCATCCCCGAGAGCAAACTCCTGGGCAAAGCGGTGTTCCGCGTGTTTCCTTTTTCGGGGTTTGGTCCAATAGGATGATTAACGGCGCTTTGAATGGGTAAGAGTAATAGTAGAGATGCGAAAGCAGCGCCTGCGGATCCATCGCTCCGGTGCGGCTGATATGGGAAAGAAGGTGAACAAAGGCCTGAAGGTGTTGGCCGCGAACCGTTCCGCGAGGCACGACTACTATATCGAGGAAACACTCGAGGCGGGCGTCGCGTTGACCGGCACGGAGATAAAATCGCTTAGAGCGGGACGGGCGAGTCTCGCCGAGAGTTATATAAAGGTACAGGACGGAGAGGCATTCATCATAGGCATGAACATCAGTCCATACGAGCACGGCAACATCAACAACGTGGATCCGATGCGCGTACGCAGGCTGCTGTTGCACAGAAAGGAAATCGCAAAACTTTCCGTACAGACGGACCGACAGGGTCTTACGATAGTGCCGCTGAAGGTCTATCTGAACGGCAGAGGCAAGGCGAAAGTGGAGATCGCCGTCGCGAAGGGCAAAAAGCTTTACGACAAGCGCGACGCGATTGCGGCGAGCGACGCGGAAAAACGGATGAAAAGAGCGAAGGTAGAATGGAGAGGCGGCGACTGACACAAACAACAGATGCTTGATATTATCAGGCATTCCAAATTTATCCGGGGGGGGGGGGGTGTGTATGTAAACC
>JAISZM010000198.1 GCA_031269205.1 Eubacteriales Family XIII. Incertae Sedis bacterium
TTAAGAACCACAGGCTGCTCCGCGCCGCGCCCCCGGACGAAATCAGGGCTTCGCTCGCGGGAAAGATTCCCGAGGGCGGGGGGCTCGAGGACGTGTTCATGTACTACTATGACGATGACGACGAGTTGTCATGACGGCGTGTTCAAGGAGCCATGCGATGACGGTATTCCGTTTTGAACTCAAGAAACTGTTGTTGACGAAGGCGGTATGGGCTTTCGTCGCCGTCGCTCTCGCGGTCAACATCGGCTTTGTCGCGGGAACTTCCGAGAAAGCCGTGATCGACTACATCAACGAGGTCGCGGCGGTCGCCGGAACGGAGTTCGGCGCGTCCTACCGAGAAAAACTCGCGGCTCTGCCGGTGCCGGACGACCCGGATCTGAAGGAGATACACCAAGGGCTGATCGCCGGAGCGGAAGGCTATTTCGACAGCTTTGACGGCCTGAGCACGGACGAGCTTTGGCTGTCCAAAAGCGCGCGAATCAGCGGCGTGCCGCGCGCTTTGCTCGAACGGAAATATGAAATGCTCTCGCCGGTCATCGCGCGAAAATCCACGGAAGGCGACGCCGCAAGCGTCTATTTTTCCGTATACACGAACGAGATTCATCAAATCGCCTTCGTGTATATGATACGCGTGATCATGGCGGAGGTCGGCGCGCTCGCGCTCCTTCTGATGTTGATGGCGCTGCGCTACGAGTCGCTGTCCGGCACGGTGGATACGGTCTGGGCGAAGCGTATCGGCAGATTGCTCGCGCTGCCGAAGATGCTCGCCGCGCTCGCGGCCCTCGCTCTGTTGTTCGCGCTCATATACGGCGTTTCCTATAGTGTACTGTTCGGCGTCAACGACTTTTCCTCGGTTTGGGATCTGAACGTATCCGCGCTGTATCACAACTTCCCGACGTTTGACGGATTCATCCCCTTTGTGACATGGACGTCCATGACCGTGAAGGAATATTTCCTCGGCATGACGCTCGTGTGTTTCTTGAACTGCGCTGTGTTCGCGTTTTTCGTCGCGCCTCTCGCGTTGCTCTGCAGGAATGTGCTCCTCGCTTTCGGAAGCGCCGCGGCAATCATATTCCTGAATCTTGTTTCTCTCATAAAAGTCCCGGACGCTTCGATCCTGTATTACGCGCTTCTCGCGCCGCCGCTCGGTCAAGCGCTCCAGGCGGGCCGTTGGTTTTCGGAGGGCGCCGGCTTTGCTCTCATTCCACATTTTGAAACCGTCTATCCGCTTATCTGCATCGGAGCGTCGGTCGCTTTGATCATTCCCGCTTACCGGCGGTTTCACGGAAAGGATCTGCTCGCATGAACGTATTGAGGAAACCGGTGAAAATTACGCGGCTCCTAAAGGTCGAACTCAAAAGAATATTCCGGCCGTTTCCGGTTCTTGTCGCAATAGCGTTTGCGGCCTTGTACAGTTACTCGATCTTGGAGATTCCCACAGAAGATTTTACGACCTTCCATATGCCCGTCGACACGGTTCGCGCCGCGGAGGATCTGATGGAGATAACGGGGCCTTTTATCGAGCCGGACGAACGCAAGGCGGCCTACGATACGCTGGTCGCTCGATATACGGAAAAAGTAGACGGGTTTATCGCGAACAACGCCGCCTTCGCGGAGGCGGGCGTGAAGGATTACGAGGACTATAAGGCGCTCTCTAGAAAGGCGCAGTTCCGAGATTATCAAGCGGGGCCGGAGATGTATGTCGATACAGCGGGAGAAAAGGGAAACTCGAGCGTTTCCGTGTCTACGGATGAGAGCGGCGGAGCCATCTTTATAACCGGAGAGGGCGAGGACGGCGCGGGGCCGTTCGTCTACGATCCCGAAACGGACTACACGCTTACCGCGCCCGAACAGTACATCATGGACGATTTCATGGGGGAATTGATCGGTTATTTCAACTTGCGCATGGATTTTTTGCATATGATGATCGGGGGTGAGATTCCAAAGGACATCCCCGCTTCCGAAGACGCCGGCGGCAGCGTGTACGACACAATAGCGAAGAACTACGAGCCGGACGGAGAGCCGTACCGAACCGACGCGCAGACGGCGCGCATCCGTGAGATGCTCGCGACGGGCGAAGTGTACGGTGTCCTGCCGGAGATCGTCGTTCACAGCGTGTCCGATATGATGATTCCGCTCATGGCCCTTATCCTCGTCCTGACGGCCTTCCTGCTGACGCCGATCATCACGGGGGATCGCATGACGGGCGTGCAGGCGCTGCAGTTCTCGTCGAAGGCCGGGCGGCGCGTGCTCACCGCACAGCTCGGCGCAATGCTGATCGCGACGCTCGTCGTCACGACCATAGCGCTCGTATGCGCCGGAGGCGTGATGTACTTTCTCGGATGGCAGCACTTCGTGGATACGAGCATCAACTCGTTCATGACCGAGTATATGGGACGGTTCTGGTTCAAAGGCACGTTCGGGCAGTATCTGCTTTGCATGGCGGGACTCGCCTACGTCCTCGCCTTCGCGCACGCCTTTGTCTGCTTCCTGATCTCAAAACAGAGTCGCCAGTACATCTCGATGTTGCTCGCCCTCGTTCCGTGGGTCGCTCTGTTCGCCGTCTTTCTGTATTTCCTGCTGAACAACCCGTTCGCGTTCATGTCATCTGACATGAGCGTCGGCAGCGTCATCGGCATCCCCTACATAGAAGTGTGGATCGGCGCCGCCCTGCTCGTCGGTTCCTTTCTGATCGCGACGCGCTCGTTGAAGGAGAGCCGACGCAGGGATGTGCCGTACTGACACACAATCGATTGCCCCCGCGCGAAGCGCGGGGGCAATCTTTCAGCTTCGTTATTGATGTGGTGTCCTACACCTACAGCCCGAGTCGCTTTTTCAGCGCGGTTTGTTGCGCTCTTATCTCTTCGGGCAGGCGGTCGAACTTCGCGAAGAACTCCGTCTGGTTCTCCACTTCTGCGGCCCACGACTCCTTGTCTATCGAGAGCAGCTCCTTCAGCGTGCCCGCGCTCACCTCGTCCTCGATGCCCGTCGTGTCTATGTCCTCGGGGCGGGGGATGTAGCCTATCGCGGCCTCATTCGCCTCCGCGTCGCCGCGGCAGCGGTCGAGCGCCCACTTGATGACGCGGAAGTTCTCGCCGTAGCCCGGCCATATAAAGTGCCCTTCCTCGTCCGTGCGGAACCAGTTGACGTTGAAGATCTTCGGCGGGTTCGGTATCTTCTTGCCCATCTCGAGCCAATGCGCGAAGTAGTCGCCCATATTGTAGCCGCAGAAGGGGAGCATCGCCATCGGGTCGCGGCGCACGACGCCGACCTGGCCCGTGGCCGCCGCCGTCGTTTCCGAACCCATCGTCGCGCCGACGAATACGCCGTGATTCCAGTCGAAGCTCTGATAGATGAGCGGCGCGACCTTCGCGCGGCGCCCGCCGAAGAGTATGGCCGAAATCGGCACGCCCTTCGGGTTCTCCCATTCGGGGCTGATGCACGGGCACTGCGAGGCGGGCGCCGTGAAGCGCGAGTTCGGATGGGCCGCCTTCTCTCCGCTCTGCGGCGTCCAGTCATTGCCCTTCCAGTCTTTACAGTGGGCCGGAGCGTCCACGCCCATGCCCTCCCACCAGATCGTCCCGTCGCCCGTCAGAGCGACGTTCGTGAATATCGAATTTTTCTTCGTCGTCAGAAGCGCGTTCGGGTTGCTCTTCATGCTCGTGCCAGGAGCGACGCCGAAGAAGCCGTACTCGGGGTTGACGGCCCAGAGCCTGCCGTCCTCACCGATGCGCATCCACGCGATGTCGTCACCGACCGTCCAGACCTTGTAGCCTTTGTCGCGCGCGTACTCCGGAGGTATCATCATCGCGAGGTTCGTCTTGCCGCAGGCACTCGGGAAGGCCGCCGCCAGGTACTCGACGTCGCCCTTCGGGTCCTCGACTCCGAGGATGAGCATGTGCTCCGCGAGCCACCCCTGCGTCTTCGCGAGATAGCTGCCTATGCGCAGAGAGAAGCATTTCTTCCCGAGCAGGACGTTGCCGCCGTAACCCGAGCCGATACTCCAGATGGTGTTGTCCTCGGGGAAGTGGCAGATGTAGCGGCGCTCGGGGTTCAGGTCGAGTTTCGAGTGCAGTCCCTTCACGAAGTCCGGACTGTCCCCGAGATAGTCCATCGCCACCCTGCCCATGCGCGTCATGATGCGCATATTCAGCACGACGTAGATGCTGTCAGTCAGCTCGATTCCGACCTTCGAGAACTCCGACGCGGCCGGTCCCATGAGGTAGGGTATCACGTACATCGTGCGTCCCTTCATAGAGCCGTCGAAGAGCGCTCCGAGCTTCGAATACGCCTCGTCCGGCGACATCCAGTTGTTCGTCGGACCCGCATCCTCCTCCTTTGACGTGCAGATGAAGGTCAGATGCTCGACCCGCGCCACGTCGTTCTCCGCCGTTCTGTGGTAGACGCAGCCGGGCAGCTCGTCCTGGTTCAGAGGGAGTATCTCGCCCGTATCCGACGCCTCGCGCGTCAGGCGCTCCTTCTCTTCCTCCGAGCCGTCGATCCAGACTATGCCGTCGGGCTTTGTCAAAGCCGCCATCTCCGTCACCCAGTCGTTCACAGCCCTGTTTTCGTAAATGCTCA
>JAISZM010000138.1 GCA_031269205.1 Eubacteriales Family XIII. Incertae Sedis bacterium
CTGACGGAGGTCTTTGACGGCCACACGGTCGAGGAAGCCATCGAAAAGACGGGCGCCGACCTGAAGGTCGCCGACAACGTGCGCGTCATCAAATACGAAGAAGCGTAGGAGGGAAATGATATGAGAGAAGCTGTAATAGTATCCGCCGTGCGCACGGCCATCGGCAAGTACGCCGGCTCGCTCGCGGGCTACGAGGGCTACGAGCTCGGCGGCATCGTCGTGAAGGAAGCCGTGAAGAGGGCGGGCGTCGATCCCGCCGACATCGAAGAAGTCTACATGGGCCTCGCGGAAGGCGCGCCGGGCAACACGGGCCGCGTCATAGCGCTCGAGGCCGACCTGCCCGTGACCGTGCCGGGCATCCAGTTCGACCGCCAGTGCGCGTCGGGCCTCGAAACGATCTGCATGGCCGCGGCCATGGTGGAGAGCGGCCACGGCGACGTCTACGTCGCGGGCGGCGCGGAAAGCATGACGAACAACCCGTATTTTCTCAGCAAGTCGAAGAGGCCGTACAGCTATCAGTACCCCGAATTCAATTACGTCCTCATGTCGCCGCCGAAGATCGGCAACCCCGACATGGGCATTACGGCCGAGAACGTGCTGAAGGAGCACCCCGTTTCGCGCGAGAAGATGGACGAGTTTGCGGTGAACAGCCACAAAAAGGCCTTGGCGGCCATCAATGCCGGCAAGTTCAAGGAACAGATCGTGCCGCTGACGATACGCGTGAAGCGCGAGGAAGTCGTCTTCGATACGGACGAGAGCCCGCGCGAGGGCACGAGCCTCGAGTCGCTCGCGAAACTCAGGCCCGTCTTCGTGAAGGACGGTTCCGTCACGGCCGGCAACAGCTGCCCGATGAACGACGGGGCTTCGGCCGTGGTCGTCATGAGCGCGGAGAAGGCCGCGGAGATCGGCGCGAAGCCGCTCCTGAAGGTGAAGGGCTTCGCTTCGGTCGGGCTCGACCCGAACGTCATGGGCTTCGGGCCGATAGGCGCCGTGCGCAAACTTCTCGACAGGACGGGCGTGTCGCTCGACGAGGTCGAGTTGATAGAGATCAACGAGGCGTTCGCGTCGCAGTCGATAGCGTGCGTAGAGGAACTCGGGCTCGACCCGGAGCGCGTCAACCCGAACGGCGGGGCCATAGCCCTCGGCCATCCGCTCGGCGCGACGGGCGCGATTCTCACGACGAAGGCCGCCTACGAGATGCGGAACGCCGAACGCAAATACGCGATAGTGACGATGTGCGTCGGCGGCGGCGAAGGTTCGGCCGCCCTGTTCGAGCGCTTTTAGAAATGAGGAATAGAACAAGATGAATAACATTACAGGTAAGGCTAGAAATTGGAAGGACATCCCTCTTTGGAAGGACGTAAGCGAGGAACAGTGGAACGACTGGAAATGGCAGATCGCCCATCGCTTGAACAAGGTCGAGGACATCGCCGCGGTCGTCAATCTGACGGATAAGGAAGCGAGCGACATCGGCAAGGTCATGGACGGCTTCCGCGTCGGCATCACGCCGTACTACGCGTCGCTCATCGACCCCGACGACCCGAACGATCCCGTCAGGTTGCAGGCCGTGCCGAGGATCAATGAAACCTTTCGCGCGAGCGCGGATATGGACGACCCGTTGCACGAGGACGCGGATTCGACCGCGCCGGGACTGACGCACAGATACCCGGACCGCGTGCTGCTGCTCATCACTGACCAATGCTCGATGTACTGCCGCCACTGCACGAGGCGCAGACTCGCGGGGGAAACCGACGGCATTCGCACGAAGGACGACATCGACAAGGCCATAGCGTACATCAGGAAGACCGAGCAGGTGAGGGACGTGCTGCTCTCGGGCGGCGACTGCCTCTGCGTGTCGGACGACAGGCTCGAGTACATCATATCGGAACTGCGCAAGATAGATCACGTCGAGATAGTCAGACTCGGCTCGCGCACACCCGTCGTCATGCCGCAACGCATCACGGACGACCTCGTGAACATGCTGAAGAAGTATCAGCCCATCTGGCTGAACACGCACTTCAACCACCCGAAGGAGATGACGGTCGAGGCCGCCGCCGCCCTCGCGAAGCTCGCGGATGCGGGCATACCGCTCGGCAACCAGAGCGTGCTTTTGAAGGGCGTGAACGACGACCCGACGGTCATGCGCGACCTCGTGCATGTGCTCGTCATGAACAGGGTGCGTCCCTATTACATCTATCAATGCGACCTGTCCACGGGCATCGAGCATTTCCGCACGAGGGTGTCGCGCGGCATAGAGATCATCGAGTGCCTCAGGGGGCACACGTCGGGTTTCTGCGTGCCGACCTTCGTCGTCGACGCGCCGGGCGGCGGCGGGAAGATTCCCGTCATGCCTCAGTATCTCGTGTCGCAGTCGCCGGAGCGCGTCATACTCAGGAACTACGAGGGCGTCGTCACGACGTATACGGAGCCTTCCTGCAAGGGAGATGACGACCGCAGGGCGAACGACGACTATATGTACGAGGGAGTCGCGGGCTTGGTGGAAGGCGAAAAACTCGCCCTCGAACCGAAAGACCTCGCGCGCCACAACAGGAAATAGAGCGCAAAGGCGCTCTTACACAAAAAGACAAAAAGGGGACGGTTCTTTTTTGTCTTGAAATCAGGAAGGAAGAAAGGCACATACCATGGACCGGAACAACGTACTGAACGCGGATTTTTTTCGCGATTACCCGAGGATCGACAGCGGCAAGGGCATATATATGTACACGGAGGACGGCACGGAGATCATCGACGGCGCGTCGGGGCCCGTGCTCGTCAGCCTCGGCCACGGCATCGAGGAGATAGCGGATGCCATGCGCGAACAGGCGACCAAGCTCGCTTTCGCGCACAGGGACGACTGCGTTACGCCCGTGCTCGAGAAGTCGTGCGCCACGTTCACGGACGCATCGGACGGTTATCTCTACAAGACCTTTCAGGTCGCGGGCGGTTCCGAGGCGAACGAGATAGCCATCAAACTCGTGCGCAACTACCATCTCGTGCGCGGTACGGAAAGCAAGTACAAGATACTCGCGCGTTGGCAGAGCTACCACGGCTCGAGCATGGGAGTGCTCGCGCTCAGCGGTTTCACGAAGCGTTCTCTCACTTGGATTTGCCTCTGCAATCGCTCAACTTGGGCAATGGTCCTTTCGGCGTGGATGAGGGCCGTTTTGCCGAAAGTGAGGAGGAACGCACCCTGATTTAAAACCTATGAGAAGACGCGTGAATGCGCTGCTTGAGCGCAAATGTCGGATTCGAGCTCTCTCTCCCAGGGATGACGCTGAATTGGAAGGGATCTTGCCACGCATGAACTC
>JAISZM010000152.1 GCA_031269205.1 Eubacteriales Family XIII. Incertae Sedis bacterium
GCAGGCCGAGACGCTGCGGGTGGTTCGACGGCGTAGCGGTCCGCCATTCCGTGCGCGCGAACGGAACGACGGGCATAGCCCTCATGCTGCTCGACGTCCTCAGCGGTTTTGACGAGCTCAAACTGTGTTACGCCTATGAGACAGCGAACGGCGAGACCATCGAACACTTCCCCGCGTCGCTCGATGTGCTCGCGGGATGCAGACCGCTCTACCGAAGCGTGGGAGGCTGGAAGGCCGACATCACGGGCTGCGTTTCGTTCGATGAACTCCCGGACGAGGCGCGCGCCTATGTCGCGGAGATCGAAGCTATAGCGGGCGCGCCCGTCAAGATCATATCGGTGGGTCCGGGCCGCGATCAGACGATCATCCGCGAAGCCGTGTTGTAGCCACATGCACATGATGGTAACCACATGAATTTTACGATAGAGAAACACGCCAACTACTACCTCGACGACACGCAAGTGCCGAACATCTTCATATCCGAGTATATGCCCGGCGCCCCGGGCGACTACGTGAAGGTCTACCTCTACGCCTACATGCGCGCGGCGCAGCGCGACGTGACGTCGAACGAAACGATAGCGCGAGAACTTGGCATAGACCTGGAGGAGGTGCTCGCGGCGTGGACGTATTTCGAAAAGAGGGAAGTGGTTCGCAAGCGCTTCGCCGATCTTTCGGACGCGCTTCGCTACGACGTGGTGTTCACGGACCTCAAACGAAGAGCCGGCCGTGACACGGGCGAAAGCGACCGAAGCGACAGCGGCGGCAGGCTGCGCTCGGCTCTGGACGACGAGGAAGTGAGAAATATGTACCGGGACATGGAGCGTCTGACGGGCGGTCCGCTCACTGGTTCAGACATAGCGCGCGTCGGCGCCCTGCTCGACGAGGGCGCCTCGCCCGGACTCGTCACGTTCGCGTACCGATACTGCGGGGCGCGCCGACACAACATGAGGGCTCCGTACGTAGCGGGCGTGGTCCGCAACTGGCTGAGCGCGGGGGTCGCGACGGCCGAGGACGCCGAGTCCCACGTGCAGGACGCCGACGCCCGCATGGACGTCTACAAGCAGATAATGAAGGCGCTCGGCCTCCAGTTCGCGGCTATAACGGACGCGGAGAGGCGGGTCTTCGACACCTGGCTCGACGATATGAGCTTCACGCCGGACGAGATATTCGCGGCCGCCGAGAAGGCCGTGGGCAAGCGCAACAAGTACGATTACGTAAAAAAAATACTCGAGAGCGACTATGAGGCTATGACGTCGGGAGGGCTGAACAGCGTACCCGGCCGCGCGGGAGAGAGCGCGAAGAGACTGGCGGGTAGGGACAGATACTACGAGGAAGCGCGGGAGAAGGCCGAGGCGGAGGCTGTGGGGCGTCGGCGCGAGGTGTACGACGCCTTCCCCGAGGTCGAGCGTATCGACAGGGATGTGGCGCGTCTGAACAGGGAATCCGTGAGCGCCATCATGACGCGTACGGACAGCGGCCGCCGGGAGTCCGACAGGATAGCGGCCGAGATAGATAAGAGGCTCGACGAGAAGGCCGCCATCATGGGGAAGGGCGGCTATTCCCCCGACTATATGGAAATTCACTATCGTTGCGCGAAGTGCCGCGACACGGGCGTCCTCGACGACGGCGGCGCTTGTGATTGTTTCACGAAATCTATGTGAATTTTTACCTATTACAAACACATTACAGAAATATTACGTTATACTGTTCGCATGGTTATTGCTCCGCCGATTAAATGTTGCGCAAAAAGGCTACGTCGAGGATTTTCGCCGAAATGCGCGGCGGCAGAATCTTGAACATAAAATATGCGCCAGTTTATGCGGCAGGAAACGGAAAAGTAGTGTATACTGGTAACAGAGGCGACGGGTACGGCGTCATGATTCGCATTGACCACGGCGATGGCTTTGAGACTCTCTATGGACACCTCTCGCAGTCCGCTGTGAAGGTCGGGGATGAAGTCTACAAAGGACAGCGCATCGCCACTTCGGGAAACACAGGCAGGTCCACGGGCGCGCACCTCCATTTCGAAGTGCGAGTGAACGGAACGCCGCGCAACCCGCTCGATTATTTGTAAATATAATATAATAATCAGGAAGGAAAGGAAGTGTGTAATGGAGCCTAGAAAAGTCCTCATCATAGAGGATGAAAAAAACATTTCCGATATCGTCAAACTCAACTTGACGAAGGAAGGGTTCAGTGTCGACACGGCGTTTGACGGGCAGGAGGGCCTCGAAAAGGCGCTCAATACGAACCCCGATCTCGTGCTTCTCGACGTCATGCTGCCTTCCATCGATGGGTTTGAGGTGTGTCGCAAGGTGAGAGAAAAGAGCAGCGTTCCGATAATAATGCTCACGGCCAAGGAAGAGGAAGTGGACAAGGTGCTCGGACTCGAACTCGGCGCGGACGATTATATCACGAAGCCCTTCGGCCTCAGGGAACTGATAGCGAGGATCAAGGCGAACATCCGGAGGACGGTCATGGCCGGCGACATAGGCCAGACGCCGTCGTCCAACACGACCGACTACGGCAATCTGACTATCGACGGCGACAGATACGAGGTGAGGAAGGACGGCACGCCGCTCGAACTCACGCTGCGCGAGTTCGAATTGCTGCGCTATCTCGCCGAGCACGAAGACAAGGTCTTTTCGCGCGAGCAGCTGCTCGAGGACGTCTGGGGCTACGAATACTACGGCGACATCCGCACGGTCGACGTCACGGTTCGCAGGCTCAGGGAAAAACTCGAGGACGATTCGAGCGACCCGAAGTACATCCTGACCAAGAGAGGGATAGGATACTATTTTAAGCGCCCATAAGCCGCGCCCGGCGGTAAGCCGGCAGGCGACGGACACGACAATGCAGGGACATAGGGATTGACAGGTATGCTCGACCGCGAAATATCCCACACCACGAGACAGAAAGTGTTCTATATAGTGCTCACGCCGACGGCGGTCGGCGCGGGCGTTTTTCTGTTGCTCGGCGCGCTGACGCCGCTCGGCGCGCTTGCCTCCGCCTTCGCCGGACTCGCCGCGGGCGCCGTCTTCGCGCTTTTCTCCGCGGCCGGTCTTCACGCGGGTATCGAGGAGACGGAGAACGAACTGCGCGATCTCATCGACGAAAATTTTTCCGAAACCATCTACGAAAAGAACAAGCTCGAGACGATACTGCGCTATATGACCGACGGCACGGTGGCGGTCGACACGGGAGGAAACATCATCCACGCGAACGAATCGGCGCGCAGGATACTCCGCATGACGGACGAGGACGTGCGCCGCAAGAGCTATGACGACATCATCCTGAGGTTTACGGACGACCTGACGCTCGACACCATATTATACGATCTGGAAGGGGGCGACACGCTCGGCTCGTTCTCCTATGGCGGCGCGACCTACGACGTCAGCTTCGGCGTGTTCAAGGACTCCTACGGAAAGGACGGTGGCGTCGTCATCATCTTCCGCGACGTGACGGAGAGCCAGAAACTGAAGGACATCCAGGCCGATTTCGTCGCGAATGTCTCGCACGAACTTAAGACGCCACTCACCTCCATCAAGGGCTACGCGGAGACGCTGCTCGCCGGTGGCATCGACGACCCTTCGATGGCGAAGAACGCGCTCGACATCATCAACGACGAAGTGGATCGCATGAAGCGCATCGTCAACGACCTGCTTCAGCTTTCGCGCCTCGACGCGAAGCGCCAGGTGTGGAACATGAAGGAGGCGGACGTGATAGCCCTCGTGCGCATGGCCGCGAAAAAGCAGGGCGTGACGGCCGGGAGCAAACGCCAGCAGTTGCACCTGTTCGTGAAGGATCGGTCGTTCACGCTCACGATAGACCGCGACCGCATAGAGCAGGTCGTCACGAACATCATCAGCAACGCCGTGAAATACACGCGCGAGGGTGGCCGTATAGATGTCGAAGTCGTGCGCGACGAATACTGGCTCTACATAATCGTGCTCGACAACGGCATAGGCATCTCGGAACTCGAACTCTCGCGCATCTTTGAGCGCTTCTACACGGGCAACAAGGCGCGATCCGGCGACATGAGCGGTACGGGCCTCGGGCTGCCCATATCCAGGGAGATAGTGGAGGCGCACGGCGGGAACATCGTGATAGAGAGCGAACTCGGCTACGGAACGCGCGTCGTTATCAGCCTGCCGATAAAGCCGGCCGAGCAGAACCCGGCCTGAACAAAACTGACACGACGTTTGAATAGGTTAAATCGCACCCTTGAGCAGCTACATTTATGCGAAATTATATACAAAAAAAGTGTCCACACTAGTCTTTAGAATCAAAAAATATGGGTATATAATAATATGAACATCGCTTCGGTTGAGGAAAACGCGGGGAAAAAAACATCGAATAAAGCAGTAAAAAAGGGTAAACAGCGTTCTTATAGTATAGGAGATTTAATTTTGTCGGACACTGGGGCAGTGATATTGGTGCAGAGAGCCGTTAAGGGAGACCGTACGGCCTTCGATAAGCTCTGCGGCATCAAGTCCAGGAAGATGCTTTTTATAGCATACAACATTCTCGGGGATTACCATGAGGCCGAGGATGTGGTTCAGGAAGCGATACTTGCGATGTTTATGAATATCAAAAAATTGCGCAGCGCTGAGGCCTTTGACGGGTGGATGTCCC
>JAISZM010000024.1 GCA_031269205.1 Eubacteriales Family XIII. Incertae Sedis bacterium
CTGAGGCAGGCGGCTCACGACGCCTTTCCCTGCTCCGACATTTTGAAAACTCTCCTTGCTACCCAACATCTTCATGCTTCCGCCCATTCCTCTCCGCAAAAGGCATCCCACGAACCTCGATCCCCCTTGCCTGCTACTTTCATTTCTGCTCCCCTACAAAATTTTCATTAGAATTATATCACTTATTGCGCTTATTGTGACTATTATATGACTCTCATCGGCGAAGGCTGAACTGCCTTCGAACGCAGCGCGCTCAGGCACGAGGTCAGGTCGAGCGGCGGTTTGGCGCACACCGTCGTCTCTTCCCTCCCGCCCGGACGCGCGAATCTCAGCAACGCCGCGTGCAGAGCCTGCCGCGCTATGAGCGGCGGGTTCGCGTCTTCGCAACCGCCCTGCCTTTCGGCCACGCCTTCGTCGCTTCGTGAACGTCGCTCGACGGCGTCGCTGCCGTAGAGTGTGTCGCCCATGACGGGGCAACCGATGTGCGCCATGTGGACCCGTATCTGGTGGGTGCGGCCCGACGAAATGCTTATGAGCGCGAAAGCCGCGCCGCGCTCCCCGTAATCGTAGCGCTCGAGGATTCGATAGAAGGTGCGTGACAGAGCGCCATCATCTCTGACGACGCGGCGCGGCGAACCATCCGCTTCGAGGATTATCGGCGCCTCGATAACGCCGCTGTCGGCGGCGGGCGCGCCGTCGAGCACGGCGAGATAGAATTTCTTGGCGCGCCCCGCATCCGACTGAGCCGCGAACCAATTCTGCGCGTGCGCGTTCTTTGCGACGAGAAGCACGCCCGACGTATCCATGTCGAGACGGTTCGCAAACCGTATCTTGTATCGCTCGCCCCGATCCCTCATGCGCTTCATGAGTCCGTTGGCTATCGTGCCGTCCGCGTGACCTTTCGTCGGATGTACGACGAAACCCGCTTGCTTGTTCAGCGCGAGGAAGTCGTCGTCCTCGTATAGCACGTCTATCGCTATATCCTGCGGAATGAAGTCGCTCGCTTCGTCGGGGTACAGGAGAGCGACGCCGTCGCCCTCCCGCACCCGGTCGATGAAACGGGCAGGCAGGCCGCCTATGAACACACCGCCGGAAAGCGCGTCGCCGTCCGGAGCGTTCGCGATTTTACTCATGAGACGGCGCGACACGCCGAGACGCGAACGCAGGACGCCGCGGACGGTCATTCCCGCGTCGCCGGCCTTTACTCTGTACTCGAGGTCATATTTCATGATAGACAGCTCATATTACACCGCTACAGTTACAGAAGTTTCTGCTTGACCGTATCCCAGAAGTCGTACTCCTTGAAACGAAGGAGTGTCACCGCGTCGCGACTCAGACCAGCTTTTATCTCCTCTATACCCTCGTACTCCGTCTCCGCGCCGTCAGCTGCTATGAGAAGACTCCTGGATTGGGGATAGTCGGGGAAGATGCCGACAGAGAGCTTCTGAGGCAAGAGGACGCCCGAGGTGAAGGAGCGGTAGGCCGTCGAATTGATCGGCGCGATAGGCGTCACCTGCAGCAGCTCGATGCGTGGATCGACGATGCTGCCGCCGAGCGAATAGTTGTAAGCCGTGCTGCCCGCAGGCGTCGAGATGACGACGCCGTCACCACAAAACTGTTCAATAAAACTGTCCCCGATGTAAATGTTCAGATGTGCCAGATGAGAGGAGCCGCCCCGAACCACGATCTCGTTGAGCGCGCGCACTCTGACGGGATAGGGGGTGGCGCCAACGATGTCCGCGTAGACCGTCCGATAGGTCTGTACGCTGTACTTATCTTTGAGATAATTCTCTATGAATCCATCGATGTCCTTCGTGTCGAGTTCCTGAAAGAAACCGAGATGCCCCGTGTTGACGCCCACTATCGGCTTCTTCGGGAAATCGTACTCGGCGAGCATACGCAGCAGCGCGCCGTCGCCGCCGACACAGACTATAAGCTCAGCGTCCTTGTCAAAGCTACCCGCGACGGTGAATCCGCTCGCTTCGAGACGCCGCGCGAGCTTGCGCCGGATACGCGCCGACTCCCTTGTGCCGTTCTCGGTTATATAGATTACGCGCTTTTTCATCTCAAAAACAACTCACCTCTCTGCCGGAAACCTAAAAACTCTACGCACACGATTTTGCCGCGCATCTCGCCGCGACGCTTCCGCCTATACGAGTTCCGCCAGACTGTCGACCAAGCCTTCGAAGACATCCATGGCCTCGGCTATCGGCTCGGGCTTCGACATATCCACGCCGGCCACTTTCAGCAACTCTATGGGGTCGTCACTGTCGCCAAGCTTCAGGAAGTGGAGATAGTCGCGCACGGCGGCGTAACCTTCGTCTATGAGTTTGTCCGCGATGGCCGTGGCGGCCGAGAATCCCGTCGCGTATTTGTAGACGTAGAAAGCCCGGTAAAAATGGGGTATGCGCGCCCATTCAAGGGCGATACGCTCATCGGTGACGACAGCGGGACCGAAATATTTCTCGTTGAGTTCCGCGTAGAGGCCGCAGAGGCGGTCTGCCGTCAGCACGTCGCCGCGCTCGGTCAGTTCGTGCGTGGCGCGCTCGAACTCGGCGAACATAGTCTGACGGAACAGCGTCGTCCTGAACTCCTCGAGGTAGAGATTTGTCAGATAGCGACGATCGGCTCGGCTCGGCCTCGTGTCGAGAAGGTGGCGCATGAGCAGACTCTCGTTCACCGTCGACGCCACTTCGGCCGTAAAGATGGAATGGCTGCCATATCGGTAGGGCTGCGTCCTGCGTGTGAAATACGAGTGCAGAGAATGGCCCATCTCGTGGACGAGCGTGAACGCATCCTTCAGCCGCCCCGAATAATTCATCAGTATGTAAGGCATACTGTCGTAACTGCCGAAGGAATAGGCGCCGCTGCTCTTGCCCTCGTTCTCGAACACGTCTATCCACCCGGACCTGACGCCCGACTCCACGGCGCTCGTGTAGGACGGACCGAGCGGAGCCAGAGCCTCAAGCATGAGATCTACCGCGTCCTCGTAGGCCAGGCTGTCCTTCTTCGGTTTGAACAGCGGAACGTAGACGTCGTACATGGTGAGTTTCCTCAGTCCGAGCGCCTTGCGCCGGATGTCCATATAACGGTGCAGGACGGGCAGTCTGTCCGACACGATGTCCACGAGGTTGTCGTAGACGGCGAGCGGCACATTGTCGCCCGCAAGTGACGCCTCGAGCGAGCTGCCGTAGTTTCTGATCCGCGCCGTCAGCACGTCCGTCTTTGTGTTGAAACCGTAGGTAGCGGCGAGCATATTGCGATGCTTGCCGTAAGCATCGTACAAGGCCTCGTAGGCGGCCTTGCGCACCTTCCGATCGCCCGATTCGAGCAGACTGATGTAGTTGCCATGCGTCAACTCGACGGACTTCCCCTTCTCGTCCTTTATTTCCCCGAAGCGAATGTCCGCGTTGTTCAGCATCGAGAATATTTCATTGGTCGCGCTGAGCGGCTCGCTCAAAAGCGCGAGCAGGTTCTCTTCCTTCTTGCCGAGAACGTGCGGCTTTCTGCGCAGCAGGACTTCGATAATATGAGCGTAACCGGCCAGGCCGCGCTCAACGCGTCTGAACTCGTTCAGTTTTGCCTTCGGTATAGCAAGAAATTCGGGCGTGAAGAACGAGAGATCGGCAGCGACCTTCGCAAAGAGACTCTGCGCTCTGTCGGCCATGGCCTGATACTTGGAGTCGCCGTTGTTTTCGTCGCGCCTCATGCGCGCGTAGACGTAGACGCGCTCGACCGTGAGCCACACGCGATCCATGTCGCGCAGAGCCTTCAGCAGAGTTTTCGCGCTCTCCGACAGTTTCCCCGCGTATCTCACGTACCGCTCGGCGTAGGTCGACGCCTTCTCGAAGTCGTCCTCCCACGCCTTGTCGCTCTCGTACATGGACTCGATGTTCCAACGGTACTTTTTCGGTATATCTTTTCTCTTCTTCATGTATTCAGGCGCCCTCCGCATTAAAAGTAAGAGTATTTTCAAGATAATAATTATAACATGCTATTACCCCGGCAGTGAACAGCAGGAAACTGCACCGCGGAGAAATATCCCCCGTCCTGTCGTATACCTCAAGCGCGCGTTATCTCGTACCATCGCTCATAGGCTGTGTCCAACGCGCCCTCGAGATCGTCAAGCTCTTTTGCCTTGCTCGTAAGTTTTGCAGAGTCGGCGTATATCTCCTCTTT
>JAISZM010000046.1 GCA_031269205.1 Eubacteriales Family XIII. Incertae Sedis bacterium
AGTTGTTTCGGCAACCTTGGAAATGATGCTGAGAAATATATCTATCGTTTAGCGGAGTCCTCGTTAAGACCCCGTATCAACTTCGGCAACTCAGTAATGTCGTTGAGGACGAAATCCGCTATCGTGGGAACTATGCCGAACGCTTCGAAGGCAGCGGCGAAAGCGTCGACCGGGGCAAAACAGCCGAAGTCCACCGCCGTTCCCGCCCAGTCCAAAACTACCGTGCTTATCTTATTCATCATCATTCCTTTCCGCGGGTTCACCTTATTTTATCCGACATCTTTTCCGCCTCACGCGCTTCGATCATTCCGTCGCCGTCCGACTTCCGCGCTGCTCCACGCGCCTCTTGACGAGCCTCACCGCCGCCTCGTACAGCAGGCGCACAAGAACGTTGATGGCGAGGATAAGCAGACTCATGGCCGCCGCCCACGACGGTCTCGCCCGCCGCCGCCATCTTCGCGGGCTTCGAACCCGAATGGACATACTGATCTATGTTCTCGTGCAGTTTGTCGAGGTATTCCCAACCGCCCTCCGTGTCCTTTCCCTTCATTTGCAGCAGGCCGGACACCGTCAGGAAGCCTGTACCCGAGGAATTCGGGTTAGACATAACGATATGGCCCTTGAGTTCCGGTTTGAGCAGATCCTCATACGACTTTATGTCCGAAGTTTTCAGACCCAATTTTTCCAGTTCGACAGTGTTGACGATAAAAGCCGTCTCCCATGCGTCAATGCCCACCCAGGTCGGTATGGGCTTGTCGGATTTGAATTCCGGAAGAATTCTGTCGACCCCTGCGGGAGCGTAAGGTTCGAGCATCCCTAGGTCGTCGAGCACCATCATGGAAGACGCCGCCGTGCCCCAAACCAAATCGGCCTGCGGGTTGTCCTTCTCGGCCAAGAGCTTGGCGGTGATGATGCCGGTGGATTCGCGAACGATGTTCACTTCTATGTCGGGGTATTTGGCGTTAAACACGGAGAGATATTCCGTCACCTGCTCATCTTCCAGCGCCGTATAGGCGACGTTAGCTTCTCTGTTCGATTACGTGACCCGCTTCGACTGGCTTCCTACCTGATCCCCTTCCAGAACGTCGGAGTGAACAGCATCAGTATCGCAAATATCTCGAGCCTACCTATGAGCATGAGCAGGGACAGCAGAAGCTTGCCCGCGTGCGAGAATGCGGCGAAATCATGACCAAAACCCGTACCGCCAAAGCCGAGACCTGTGTTTGACAGCGCTGCTATGACCGACCCCGCCGTCGTCTCTATGTCGTATCCTTCAAGGGATAGCAACACCGTACCGAGGGCGAAAATCAGCAGATAGACGATGACGAAGACCGATATGTTGGCCACCTTCTCCTCGGGGATCGTTTTGCCGCCGACCTTGACGGCGACGACGGCGTTCGGGTGCAGACGCTTGTAAACGTTGCGCCTGATGAGTTTCGCGATGATGATGAGACGGGATATCTTGATACCACCCGCCGTCGACGCGGAACAGCCGCCGACGAAGGCCAGAAAGAACAGCAGGACTTTGCTGAATTGCGGCCAGACGCCATAGTCCGCCACAGAGTAGCCGGACGTAGACACGAACGAGAATATTTGAAGGAAGCTGCGACGCACAGTTTCGGACAGATCGCCGTAGACGCCGTTCATCCACAAGGAAAGCGTAACCAGAGCAAAAACTATGCCGATCATGACGAGATAGAGCCGTATCTCGGAATCGTGGAAGAATTCCTTCACCCGTCTGCGCGACAACAACTGCAGCGTGCTGAAATTCATCGCGCCGACGACGCAGAATACGGAGATGATAACTTCGACGCTCACGCTGCCGAAATGCCCTATGCCCTCGGAATAGTTGGATATACCGCTATTGGATATGCTGCTAAACGTGTTCACGACGGCGTCGAAGGGCGAGAGCCCGCTCGCAAAGAGTAGCGCGAACTCGACGACAGACAATCCCAAATATATTATATAGGCCGTCTTTGCGTTCTCGGATATGCGCAGATGATATTTCTCGATGTTCGAACCCGTCGTCTCCGCGTTCGCGAGATTGGCCGTGCCGATGCCGATGGCGGGCAGAACGGATATGGCGAACAACAGAATGCCGAGGCCTCCGATCCAGCTCACGAGCGCGCGCCAGAATACGAGGCTGTACGGCAGGGTCGAGATGTCGGGGATGAGGTTGCCACCCGTCGTCGTCACGCTGGAAACCGATTCGAAAAACGCGTCTATGTAGTTCGTCAGATGTCCGCCGAAGAAATACGGAAGAGCGGCGAGCGCCGACAGGAGTATCCAACACAACGCCACGATAAAAAAGCCCTCGCGCATTTTGATCTGATGGGTCGCGCCGCGCACGGGAAGGAACAGTGAAAAGCCCGTCGCCGCGAGCACGAACATGAGCACGGCGAATATCTTCATCTCCGTGTATTCCGCGCATCCGAGCGCGATAAAAACGCATGGCGTCATAGCTACGCCGACCACGAGGCATATCAAGCCTGAGAGTTTTCGAATAAGCCTGAAATCAAAATTCATAGAGCGACCGTATTACCTTCATGACTTCACCCGACCGACGTGGATCCGGACGGAGGGCTACCATCATCATCCCAACAAACCCTTACGCGTCTTAAGCAGCTTTTCAAGATCAAACGCCTCCGACAGTCGCGACAGAATCACGACTCTGTCGCCGTCCTCTATCGTCGTATCGCCGCCCGGCAGAATGACCTCGTTCCTGCGCTGCACGGCCGCTACCATCATCCCGTCAGGTATCTTGAGAGAGGAGAGCCTGCGCCCCGCAAGCGCCATGTCCTCGCCGACCGCGACCTGAATGAGTTCCGCCTGCCCCTGAATGACCTGCGATGAAAGCAGCTTCGTCCCCTGAATCAGGCGGCTCACATAGCTCGCCGTGATGTCCACGGGATTCAGCGCCATATCCACGCCCATACGCTCTATCAGGTTCCCGAAACTATCGCGGCTTATCTTCGCGATGACATCCTCTATGCCCGCCTGCTTCGCCGTGAGCGCGAGCAGCAGGTTCTCCTCGTCGAAGCCCGTCGTGCTGACAAAAGCGTCCATGTCCTCGAAGTTCTCGTCGTGAAGCAGATTCATATCCGTCGCATCCCCATGCAGGACGAGTACGCCCGTCAGATGCGAGGAGAGGTACTGACATCGTTTCATATCGATATCGATAATTTTGACGGACGCGCCGAACTCCTCGAGCATCTTCGCGAGATAAAACCCCGCTTTGCCGCCGCCCGCGATCATCACTTTCTGTATGTCCGTGTACTTTCCGCTCTCGGTCACCTTCCGCGAGATGCCGTCTATCACGTCGCGCGCGCCTATCACGTAGAGCCAGTCGTCATGGTCGAGCACGAAACTATCATTAGTTCCCGGGATGATGATCTTGCCGTTTCTCGAAATGGCGGCCACCGCGACATCCCCGAGCGCGGCGCGCGCCTCTGTGTGCGACTTGCCGACCAGTTCCGGCATCTTGCGCATATCGAACTCGAGCAGGGATATCCTACCCGCGTAAAACACTCCGTTGCTGAGCGTATACTTCTCGACGAGATACTTGTTGATCTCCTCCGAGACGGCGAGATCCGGTTTCAGCACAT
>JAISZM010000091.1 GCA_031269205.1 Eubacteriales Family XIII. Incertae Sedis bacterium
AAACTGGACAGTCGAGTGGCTGTCCTTTTTTTATGGTAAACTATTGAGAGCGATGCGACTGTGGAAGGGCGTCAAAACGGTCTCCGGGACGCGGGGCAGTTCGCCGGTGGAGGATATCATAAAATATCGAGGTTATACATGAGTAAAAAAACTACGGGAAAACAAATTGTGGTAATAAAGCTTGGTTCCGGTTCGGTGACGAAAGCCGCGAATATGAACCTTTCGATAATGGCAAAGGTGTTGCAGCAGGCGATACAATTCGTGCGAAAGGGATGGGGCGTTATCCTGGTATCATCCGGTGCGCGAGCCATGGGTGAAACGGTATTGAACGGCATGACCATCAATAAATCAAAGGATTATTGTTCACCGGAATTGGCGTCCTCCTTCGGCCAGCCTGTTTTGATGGATTTTTACAAGTCGTTGAGCGGCATTCAACTCATTCAGATTTTACTCGGGAAAAACGACCTGTTGTCCCGGGAGAAAATGACCATTGTCGCTTCCACCATTCAAGAAGCTCTGCCGCACGGCATCATTCCGATAATAAACGGCAATGATCCGATCGACGTCGATAAGACGAATAACGATTTGATTGCAACGGGTATAGCGGTCATGATTGGCGCGACGCATCTATTCTTTCTAACCGATGTCAGCGGGGTCTACCGAGAGGAATTGTTATTGAATCAGTTACACGTTTCCGATATTCACACCATAAAATCGAACGGCGCCGGCGTCGGGACAGGGGGCATCAAATCGAAGTTGAAAGCCGCGGAGGTGGCCGCGAAAAACGGGATTCAAGTGAACATAGTGAACGTCGATGATTTCAGCATAGGACATTTTGATAAAAATAACGAGAAGGCGGGTACAGAGATATTATCAAATATATCAAACAGATATAGCGATAGCGATAAGTGGATATCCGGAGGAGCCATCGCCCAGGGTACGTTGACAATAAATTTGGAAGCCGAGAGAAGCATCGTCGACGGCAACAGTCTTTTCGCCTCGGGCGTCAAACGTATCAGTGGTAATTTTGCGCAAGGCGACGTCGTCGAAATTCGGAGTCCCCGAGGGAAGCTGCTCGGTCGTGGCGCGTGTAACCTTTCGAGTGAATTGCTCAGATTGATACGCGCGTCAAGCATTGAATATATCAACAATTCACTCATGCTGATTCTCACGAGGGCCGCAAAGATACCGGTGGGCAGCGGTACTTTAGACAGTAAACTCAATAATGTGAACACCTGCATCGATGCGTTGAGCGTTGAAAGCAAGCAAGCGCTGTTTCGTGAGGTGATCGGTTTGTTCCCGGACTTCACCGCAAAAGCTATGATCAGATTCATAGAACACAAAAATGATTATCCTGCAACAGCCGGCGGCAATACAGGGATTCAGACGACCGGGGAAGACAATGAATTGGACTACTCATTTAAAGACCTCGTCTCCCGATTAACGATTGTTCATAACGATGATCTCATAGTTTTTGAGTAGAAATATCGAAAACCCATTGATAAACAATTACATCATAATTATAATGTAATTATGAATGAAATAAAGTTTGTATGGGATGAGAATAAAAATCAAAAGAATATAAAGTCCCATGGCATTTCCTTTGAAGAAGCGAAAACAGTATTTTACGATCCAATCGCAAAAATAATTTATGACCCGGATCATTCAAAGGAAGAAGACCGTTTTATTATTCTGGGATTGAGCAAAGCATTAAATTTATTGATCGTATGCCATTGTTATAAGGGTAAAGAAGATCGAATAAGAATATTTTCAGCAAGGAAGGCGACAAAGAATGAGAAGAGGCAATATGGAGGAAATAGAGATGAAGGCTGAATACGATTTTTCAAAAGCGAAACCAAATCCGTATATAAAAAATTTGCGAAAACAAATAACGATAAGAATCGACACCGACACAATAGAATATTTCAAAAAGCAGGCGGAAGAAACCGGAATAAAGTATCAGAATCTAATAAACATGTACTTATCGGATTGTGTTACGAATGGGAAAACGCCAAAAGTATCATGGAGGTAACCTGTGTCATGGGGACGTGTCACTTGACACGTTCATCCTGCAATCGATCACGGCCTCGGGGGTTGCGTTGAGGTTTCCGATTTGCCACGATGATGGTGATTGACCCGTGTTCTAATTCCTCCGCTTGACGCGGGAGCGCGGGAGTGGTATCATATGTTAGCTCTTGCTAACATATTCTCATTGCGACTCCCTGGCGCGGGTGAAGTGGGCTTGCTGGTTAGTGAACACTAACATGCGGGGCGTCAACGGCGAAGACGGGTGCCGGGATGGAAGGGTCAGAGTTCAGCGTTTGGTTTTCGGGGTAAAGTTTGAGGAAGACGGGTTCGCATGATCGTTTTGGACGCTCGCGGTAAGACTCCGCTTCATGTTCAGATATTCAATCGGATCAGGTACGATATCCTTGCTGGCAAGACCGCGCCCGGCGTGAAGCTACCTTCCGCGCGGGCGCTCTCCGTCGAATTGTCCGTCAGCAGGAATACCGTGGATCTGGCTTACAGCAGACTTTCGGACGAGGGTTTTATCTGCGGTGTGCCACGTGTCGGTTATTTCGTGGAAACCGGCACCGCGTTCCGCGGTGGCATCCCTGACGAAGGCGGCTCCTCACGTGCTTCCATCGACGACGTGGAAGATGAGGGTATCAGGTTCGACTTTCGCGGGGAGAAGGTGTCGTCTGACGATTTGTCCCGTACGTACTGGCAGCGATTTGTCACAAAGAGCCTTTGGGAGGACGGAACCGAGGGCATGTCCCGCGTCGAACATTTCGACGACGACTACGGGCTGCGCGAGGAGATACGAAAGTATGTGTATCGTTTTCGCGGCATCGAATGCGATTCCGATATGATATTCCCGGCGGCTGACGCGCGCGCGTGCGCGGAACTCGTCTGCCTGTCGTTGAAACTGTCGGGCGCGGGCGCGCGTGTAGGAACTGAGAATCCGTGTCGTGACCGCGTTCGTCGCGTCTTCCGAAAAAACGGTTTTGAGGTTCTTCCTATAGAATTAGATAAATACGGCGCCACCATCGAGTCCGCGGTGGACTCAGGCGCCGGGACGATATGGCTGACGCCTTCCTGTCAATTCCCTACGGCCGCGGTCATGCCGATAGAGCGACGCGAGAACTTCGCTGAGTGGGCGCGGCGTGACGGCCGTATCATCGTCGAGGACGATTCCGGCTGCCACTATTATTATGGGCGCAGACCCCTGCCCGCAATCCATTCGCTCATTCCCGAAAACGTCAGGTATATCGGCGGACTGTCGGACGTGCTGTTCCCCGGCGGCGCCGTTTCATGGCTGATACTGCCGAAGAAAGCCGCGGCGGAGCTTCGCGGGCGATTGGCGGATAACGGCCCGCTCGCGCCTTTTCTCATACGGCATCCGTTGGAGCTGTACATGCGGGAGGGTCGCCTCGAAAGCCGGCTGCGGAAGATGCGAAAGCGGCAGGGCGCTAAACGGCGCGCGTTGATAAGTGCGCTTGGCGAGGTGTTTGAGGATCGGATATTCGTTTCGGACACGCGGTCGGGCCTACACGTTCTCGTGCGCGCAGGATGGGATGCCGACGAAAGCGAACTTGTGGAACAGGCGCGTCGCACCGGCGTCGCCGTATGCTCGACGTCGCAATTTTGGTACAACACCGCGGATGGCGTGGCGGGTGGTGGCGATTCAAAGAGAGGCGCGACGGTGCTGCTGCACTGCGGGGGTGTGCGTGAGGAGGACATTCCAGGCGCCGTTCTGCTGCTGCGCGAGGTGTGGAAGGTGTAGGCGAAAGGGTTGTTACCCCGACGCTTATTACCCCGGCTGCGAACAGCAGGGGTAATACCTATAGTAAGTCGTCACTTCGTCGCTGCATTGAACCGCCGGAGACAATAAAGTCTTCAAAGTCCAGCAATGATCCGGTAATTTGGCAGAGCTGTTGCTATCAGCAATTCATCTGGCTCTCTAAAGAATCATCGAACTGGCTCTTTAATTATAGGTTAGCTGTTGCTAACATGTAGTCACGCCTAACAAATGGTGGTTTGGGACATACGAAGGGATCTTTTAAATGAAGGCATATCTCATGCAGGAGGGTTCACGAACTGCTGCGCTGGTCGCGCAGAGCGTTTCGGCACGAAGAGTTTTATCCGTAGCGGCACTGGCTGTGATCGCCTTCTTCGTGTTTGCCGGACCCGTGGCGGCGGCCGAGACGGCGCACGAGTCGTGGAACGACGTCGTCGACGATATGGAGGCGGAGATCAACGCGGCCTACGATCTGTACGCGGCGGGCGACGTGGACGGCGGCAAGGCCCAGGTTGATGTCGCATACTACAGTTACTATGAAAAACTCGGTTTTGAGAAGACCGTGATGGCCTATATCTCGGGCGACCGCGCGGCGAAGGTCGAGTATCAGTTCAGTTTCGCGAAGAAGGCCATGACGGCGGGCGAGTCCGAGAGCGCCGTCAGGGAGTCGCTGGATGAACTCACGCGGTTGCTGCGCGAGGACGCAAGCACGCTCGACGGCGAAACGGAGAGCGCGGGCGGGGTTTTCGTGGGTTCGCTGGTCATCATCACGCGCGAGGGTTTCGAGGCTATCATCATCGTCGGCGCAATCATCGCGTACTTGGTCAAGAGCGGCAACGCGGAGAAGACGCGCGCCATCTACGTCGGCTGTGTCGTCGCGCTGGCGGCGAGCGTAGCCTTGGCTGTCATTCTGAACATCCTGACGGGGCTGACCGGCGCCAATCAGGAGATCATAGAAGGCGTGACGATGCTCATAGCGGTCGCGGTTCTGTTCTGGGTCAGCAACTGGATGGTATCCAAGGCCGACGCCGACGCGTGGCGCGGTTATATCGAGGGGGCTGTGAAGAGTTCCGTCACGAAGGGGAGCGTGTTCTCTCTCGCGTTCGCCGCCTTCCTCGCCGTGTTCCGTGAGGGCGCGGAGACCATACTGTTCTATCAGGCGCTTTTGGCGGGTACCGATACGCACGTCAACATGATCTGGATAGGCTTGGCTGTGGGCGGCGTCATACTCGTCGTCGTCTACCTGCTGATCCGCTTCCTCAGCATACGCATACCGCTGAAGCCGTTCTTCCTCGGCACGAGCATCCTGCTGTTCATCATCTCCATTTCCTTCATCGGCGCCGGTGTCAAGGAACTTCAGGAGGGGAACGTCGTCGGCGTGACGCCCGTACAGGGGATAGGCTCGGTCGATATCCTCGGCGTATATCCGACGGTGGAGACGCTTGTGCCGCAGAGCGCCCTGCTCGTACTGACGGTCGTATTGATAGTGGTGCAGCTCAGGAAGCAGAAGAGGCTACGCCAGACGGCGAAAAAACAGCAAGACGCGTAAAGCGATCCGTAATCCGACACAACATGATAGTCGGTTAGGAGGTCGCGAGGTGATTCGGCCCGCGACCCGATATATAGATGGTACACAGGTAGTTAGTTGGTAGTACAAAACAGTACAGAGTACAGGAGGAACACAAATCATGAAATCGAAGAAAACGCTTATTTTAATCCTTGCCATCGCGATGATGGCGCTGTTCGCGTTCGCGGGTTGCTCGTCGGGCGGTGGAGACACGGCGAGTTCGGACGGCGCGGCGACCGAAGAAGACGCCGGCAGCGACGCGGCCGCGCCCGGCGACGTCGCGGGCTTTGAGGAATTCCCGATAGGGGACGATATCGAACTCGGCCCGCTGAACGTGGCAGGCGTGTATTTCCAGCCCGTCGACATGGAACCCGCCGGCAACAGTCTGCCGGCCGCCGAGTCCGACATGCACATAGAGGCGGACATCTCCGCTCTCGAGAACAATGAACTCGGATACGGCGCGGGTTCATTCGTGCCCAATCTCACCGTTCGCTACGAGATACTGAAAGAGGACGGCAGCATGGCGGCCGAGGGCGCGTTCATGCCGATGAGCGCGAGCGACGGCCCGCACTACGGCGCGAACATCAAGATCGGCGACGCCGGTACGTACAAGGTTCGCTTCATCATCGACAACCCCGA
>JAISZM010000121.1 GCA_031269205.1 Eubacteriales Family XIII. Incertae Sedis bacterium
CCCGTCAGGCGCGGGCAAGAGTACGGCGGCGAAGCGCGTAGCGGCTGTCGTCGGCGCGGATTATATCGATACGGGCGCCATGTACAGAGCCGTAGCGCTCAAGCTGATCGGCGCGGGCATGACGGACCCAGCAGCTGATCCGGATAGGCTTGCGGCCATACTCGAGGACACCGAAGTGGATTTCAGCGGCGGACGGATATTGCTCGACGGCGCGGACGTGACCGGCATGATACGTTCGCCCGAGGTAACGTCGATGGCTTCCCGCTGCAGCGCGCTCGCCCTCGTGCGCGAAAAGCTCGTCGCGCTCCAGAGGGAGATGGGCGCTGTGAAGAGCGTCGTCATGGACGGACGCGACATCGGTACAAACGTGTTTCCCGACGCCGAGTACAAGTTTTTTTTGATCGCATCCGCCGAGGAACGAGCGAGAAGACGTTACGAGGAGATGAGGTTAGCGGGAACTCCCGCTGATTTCGACGAGGTTCTTGCGGCGATAGAAAAGCGTGACTACGATGATTCTCACCGGGCGCTCAATCCGCTCGCGCGCGCGGACGACGCTATTCTCATAGATACGGACGGCATGGACATTGAAGGAGTTGTGGAGGAAATGGTCTCATCTTTGGGAGATGATATTATCATGCAAATAGAAACCGTGTGAAAACAGTGGAATTGCCTCTCATCGATGGTTCAACTGTTGCTTCATATGGTATAATATTGCTCGACAGACTGCTGTGGGATGATCTCGACAAAGGACTGAACGAAAGGACAAGGATCATGCCACGGATAAAAGAATTACCACAATCGGAGCGTCCGCGCGAAAGGCTCATATCGCACGGAGCGGGGGCGCTGTCAAATCAGGAACTTCTCGCGTTGCTCATCGGCAGCGGGGTCAAGGGAGAGTCGGCGATGGCTCTCGCGTTGAATGTGCTCGGGCATACCGACGAGGGTATCGCTTGGCTACGGATCGCCTCGTCGGAGGAGTTGTCGCGGATAACGGGCATCGGAGCCGCGATCGCTTGCCGTATATCAGCGGCGGTAGAGCTGGGCAAGCGAATGTCCGAAAACCGCGTCGCGGAGCGCATCCGCTTCGACTCCCCCGATGATATAGCGTTGTTCTTCATGGAAGACCTGCGCTATGAAAAAAACGAACGGTTCAAGGTCCTCATGTTCAATGTTCGAGGGGAGATGATGGGGCGCGAACTGATTTCCGTCGGTAGCATCAGCTCCTCTATAGTGGACGCGAGGGAGGTGTTCCGTCCGGCGGTCAGAAGGGGCGCGGCGAGCGTCGTACTCGTTCACAACCACCCGAGCGGAGACCCCTCGCCGAGTCCACAGGACATAGACGTGACGGTGAGACTGGTAGACGCGGGCGAGGTACTCGGCGTCAAAGTGCTCGACCATCTTATCATCGGAAACGGATGCTTTACGAGTTTTAGACGAAAGGGACTGATGTGAACGCGGAGCGCCGATGATACGGCGGTGCGGGGCGTGCGGGAAACGCGTGAATCGTACGAAGGTCGCGTGCGAGGCGCAAGGATCAATACGGTAGAAAGAGGCTGAAAACATGTTCGGTATCGGAGGCAGAGACGTAGGAATAGACCTTGGCACGGCCAACACCCTTGTGTATATCAAGGGTAAGGGAATAGTGCTCAATCAACCCTCGGTCATAGCCGTTGATACGTTCGCGCGCCGCATTCTCGCGGTCGGCCTTGAGGCGAAGAAGATGATAGGGCGCGTGCCAAAACACATCAAGGTGGTGCGGCCTCTTGAGGACGGGGTCATCTCGAACTTCGAGATGACGGCCGAAATGTTGCGCGTGTTCATCAGCAAGGCTCTTGACAAGGGTTCAAGGCTGTCGAATATACGCGTCGTAGTAGGCGTACCCTCGGGTGTTACGGACGTGGAGAAGAGAGCCGTTGAGGAGGTCGTGCGCTCCATGGGCGCGAAGGACGTGTACATCCTCGACGAACCGATGGCCGCGGCCATCGGCGTGGGCTTGCCCATCGACGGACCGACCGGGTGCATGGTCGCCGACATAGGCGGCGGCACCTCCGACATAGCCATCATCGCCCTCGAGGGCATCGTCGTCAGCACCTCTATCAGACACGCGGGCGACCGGCTCAACGAGGCGATCATCAATTACATGAGGAAGAATTATGAACTCCTCATCGGCGAAGCCATGGCGGAGGAACTCAAAATAGAGATCGGCTGCGCGTGGATAGACCCAAAAGAAGCCAAGAAAGGATTCCGCGAGTGGGAAGCCAGCGGACGAGATATCGTTTCGGGACTCCCGCGTACGTACACGGTCACTTCGCGGGACATCTACGACGCTCTTCAGGAGTCGATACAGCTCATAGTGGACGGCGTCAAGCAGACGCTGGAAAACGCGCCGCCCGCCATAGCTGAAGACATCGTACACATGGGCATCGTCCTGACCGGGGGCGGCGCGCTCATACGCGGACTCGACAGGCTCATATCGGACGAAACGGGCCTCAGCGTCATCGTTGCGGAGAACGCGCTCGAAGCCGTGGCGGAAGGCGCGGGCACCTGCTTGTCGAACATAGACAAGCTCGAGAGGTACGCAAGCTACTATAAAAAATGAGATGGTTCGCGCGACACAGATTTTTTGCCGTCATTGCCGCCGTACTGGCGGCGCTCGTTGTACTGTACGCCGTCTCCGTGAATCTGCAGGGGGACGACACGACCGTCGGCAAAGCCGCGCGCTCCTTCACCACCTTTGTCCAAAAACCCTTCATAGCGCTGAGAGACAGGATAGCGGGAGACGGAGCAAAGGGCGATACGCAGACCGCCGAGATAGAAAAGCTAAAAGAGGAAATAGAGAAACTGAAACTGGAATTGCAGACGTCAAAGCTCACGTCGGAGGAGTACGCGGAGTTGAAAGGTCTCTCCGAAAGCATGAACGTAGCGGAGCCTACCGCGGACAGGAAACCCGTGGCCGCCAACGTCATCTCCTACAATAACACGGACACGTTCAACATCTTCACGATAGACGTCGGTTCTGAGGACGGCGTCGCTCGCGATTCTGTAGTCATCTGCGGCGACGGCCTTGTCGGCCGCGTCCTCAGTTCCGACAAGGGCTGGGCGAGGGTCGTGTCCATCACGGACGAGAACAATCGAATAGGATTTCAGGTGACGGAGCAGAAGGGCGACAAGAGCGTCGACTTTCTAGGGCTGTGTTCGGGCGATGGCGAAGGCGACATGAAGGGCAGTCTCCTTGACGAAGAAGGCTTCGCAAAGGTGGGGGACGAAGTGATCACCTCGGGACTCGGCGGGATATACCCTGCGGGCGTCACGATAGGGACGGTCACGAAGGCCGAATACACGAAGAAGAATCAGCTCATGGAGCTGACGATAGAGCCGGCCACGTATTTCAAGGGGCTGAAGAAGGTGGTGGTACTGGTATGAGCGTCATGCGCTGGTACCTGGCCGCGCCCGTCTTCTTCGCGGCCTTCATCATACAGACCGTCCTGCTCAACGGCTTTGAACTGTGGGGCCATTCGCCAAATCTGCTGCTCTGCGTGGTCTGCGTGTTCTCCTTCCTCTACCGGGAACCTTACGGACTCGTCATGGGCGTGATATTCGGCGCATTGCTCGACGTCGCGACGTCGTGGTATTTTGGTTCGCAGGCCATATCCTTCGTCATAGCCTTCCTCATCGCGCGGCCCTTTGGCCGCGTGTTCAACCACGAATGGTTTTTTCCGCAGATTATCATCGCCGCGCTGGCCACTCCCGTGAACGTCTTTCTCATGTGGGGCATGGGTCGTCTGGCCGGTAGCCCCGTCCACGTCCGCTTTGCGGCGGAGTCGTTGCCCGCGCTGCTGATCATGCACTGCGTACTTGCCGTTATACTGCACTTCCTGTTCGTACGTTCCGTCATCAGACACGGCATAGACAAAAAATACTACAGGGAGATACTGATGTGAGCGATTGGTACAACAGCCGCAACAACATATTGATAGTAGTGTTCGCCGCCCTCCTTGTGTTTGTCGCCGCGCGGCTCTACGTCATCGCTGGCATCGAAGGTGAAAAATGGGCCGCCGAGGCCGACGAGAACGTGCGGAGGACGATCAGGACGGACGCGCCGAGAGGTGAGATATACGACCGCAACGGCATACTCATAGCGGGCAATCATTCGAGTTATGCCGTCGACTTTTCGCGAAACAACATGTCGAACGAGGAGGCAAACAACAGCACGAAACTGCTCGTGGAGATATTGAACAGGCACGATGAAAAAATAATAGACGAGTTTCCGATAATTGAGGCTGAAGACGGAACCCTGTACTACCGTTATGACCGTGAGATCGCCGAGTGGCTGGCCGACAACGACATGCCCGCGGACTATACCGCCGAGCAAGCGTTCGCCGAACTCAGGAGCAGGAATAATATCGCGGAAGGACTCACGCCGGCAGAGGCGCAGAAGAAGCTCATAAAGGAAGGCGTGACCCCTCCCATATCCATCGCCGACAACGCGTTCAAATTCACGCAGCAAGTCATGAAGGAGAATTTTCTCGAGTTACATAAGGTCGAAGATGTGCCGGACGCTCAGGGCGCCTATGACTCCATCAGAGAACTGTATAAGATAGACGAACAGTTCCCCGGCACGAGCGAAGCCGATGTCAGGCAGATCATCGTCGTCAGAAGCGCCCTGACCTCGCTCGGTTACCTCAGTTGGATGCCCACGAAGGTGGCGGCTGACCTGGACGTGGAGACCGTGATAGAGTTGGATGAGCAAAAACACAATATCGAGGGGATGGAAATTGTCACGGAATCCGTCCGCTACTATCCTGAGGGCAACACGGCGAGCCATGTTATCGGGTATCTCGGCAAGATATCTCAGGACAAACTGAGCGAATACGAGAAGAAAGGATACAAGGCGTCGGATATCATAGGACTGTCGGGCATCGAAAGTTCGCAGGAGGATGTTTTGCGGGGCGTTGACGGCATGAAGCGCCTGCAGGTCAACATGGCGGGAGAGGCTATTAGGGAACTCGAAGAGGGAACTACCGATGCGCGGAAAGGCAACGACATAGCGCTCACGATAGACATGAGGCTTCAGAAGATAGCCGACGACGCCCTCGCAAAGGCGTTGACGGGCATAAGAGCCGGAGGCATATTCACGAGTGAATTTGGGAAATACACCTTTGAGGAGAAGTCCCCGCACGCGGAGGTGGGCGCGGCCGTCGCAATCGACGTGAAGACGGGAGAGCCGCTCGCTATTTCGAGCCAGCCCGACTTCGACCCAAACCTGTTTGCCGAGGGCATATCGCAGAAGGACTGGGATGAACTTCAGGGCGACAATCCGAGGGATCCGCTTTCGGCGCGGCCTCTGTACAATGTGGCCGCGCTCACCGCCGTACAGCCGGGAAGCACGTTCAAGCCTATGACGGGCATAGTCGCACAGGAGTCGGGACTCGACCCGTACCGGGAACTCTTCGACGCGCAGACGGTCGAGATTGGAGACCACACGTACAAATGTATGGGCAGTCACGGCTACGTCAATCTCTTTGAAGCGCTTGAGGTATCGTGCAATTTCTATTTTTACGACGCGGCTACGGGCAGGGATTGGGCGAACGGCGGCAGGAGCCTCGGCTACGCGAATGACATCAGCATCGACAAGATATCCGATTATGCGAAGAAGTTCGGTCTCGGCGTTGAGACGGGAGCCGAGATAGGAGAGACGGTCGCACCCGCTCCGACGGCGGAGTCGAAGCTCGACGGCACGAAGGCCATGCTCAAACAGCGCCTTATGGGTCAGGCCGAATCGCTGTTTGGCGCAAAGACGGCGAAGAACCACAGCACGCTCACGGACCTGATAGATGAGATAGTCGACTGGACGGAGGAGAATCCATCTATCGTGGAGATAAGGGACAGGCTCATAGAACTCGGCGTGAAGAAGAGCAAGGCGATGGACACGGCCGAGGAATGCAAATACACCTACTTCAACTACGCTCAATGGACGACGGGCGATGAATTCAACATAGCCATAGGGCAGGGCGAGAACGCGTTCACGCCCATGCAGATGGCGCGCTATCTGTCGACCCTCGGTAACGGCGGCGCCCTCAAGTCGATGAGCCTCATCAAGGCCGTCGAGGGGGAAGGCGAGATCGAACGGGCCGCGGCGACGGACACAGGCGTGAAAAAGGCGTATGTCGATAACGTGGTAAAAGGTATGCGCCGCGTCGTTACGGACGGCTCTTTAAAGGACGGCATGAAAGGACTCGACGTCAGCGTAGCCGGTAAGACTGGCACGGCCCAGCGTTCCGGCTACATCAACCCGCCGGACGAAGTCAAATACGTGAAGGAACATCTCTCGGGGATCAATCCGAACCTGGAATGGAAAGACGTGAACAAGGAGATGAAAAGACTCATGTCTGAATACCCCCGCTTGTACACGAACAAGAACACGGCCGTCCGCAAGGCCGTCATGAACCTTTCAGGCGACAACTTCAACGAGGAAAACATTGACGCGTTCAAGGAAACATACGCCGACTTCTCGTGGGTCATAGCCATGGCGCCCGCGGATGATCCTGAGATAGCCGTCGCCTGTCTCATCGTACAGGGAGGACCGTCAAGCAACGCGTCTCCCGTCGTACGTGAGATCATAGGGCAGTACTTCAAACTGAAAGCGGAGGACAAGAAAAATCATTTGAACACGGACTTCGACACGTTCTTTACGGATGACAAGGCTGACCGCGTCATCAGCGGGCCGGCTGTAACGGTGGCCTTCGGTGGGTAGGATATATCTCGTCGCCTCGGGCAAAGGCGGAGTCGGCAAATCCGTCTTCTCATCCAATCTCAGTTCCACGTACGCGGATAGAGGCGTCAGGGTGGCTCTCGTGGATATGAACGTGGGTCTGCGGAACCTCGACCTGTATATGGGGCTTGAGAGCAAGGTCATCTTCGATGTGGCCGACGTTCTCTCGGGCGTCGTGCCGCCCCGCAAAGCCTTTGTGCGCGACCGCAGATTCCCCTTCCTGTATTTTCTCGCGACGACGCAGAAGAAGGAGAAGTTTACGGCCGGACACGATGAGATGAAACGCCTCTACGACTATCTGAGGCGCAGTTTCGACATCACTATAGTGGACGGCCCGGCTGGTGTGAACCGTGAACTGAGCCTCGCAGCTACGGACGTAAACGCGGTTGTGATGCTGACGACGCCCGAGTACGTGTCCCTGAGGGACGCGGATCTTGTGGAACAGACACTCAGGAAGGAAGGCGCTCTGAACAGGGTCTATATCGTCAACAAGGTCTACAAGGATTTTCTCGGCAACAGCAAGCTTCCGACGGTCGAAATGATAACGACCACGATGAAGATACCGCTGCTCGGTGTCATTCAGTATGACGACGACATCCACCTCTCGGCCAACAGCGGCATTCCCGCCATACTCGGTAACGAGTCTTATATAACGAGGAATTTCAACAAGATAGCCGATAGACTGCTGATGTACTGATTGTAATAGTGCGCGGGATTTTGTCGCGAGCGTCTCACCGGTGAAGGGGTATCCCGGGAGCCGTTTCCGAATCCACGTGCTTATATGTCCGCTCACGACTCCTCATGCCGCTGCCGACGATGAGACCGATAGCTATCATGTTGGCCATGACGGACGTGCCGCCAGCCGAAAGGAAGGGCAGCGTGATGCCTGTTATCGGCATGACACCCAAGGTCATCCCTATGTTCTCGAATATCTGGAAGCCGAACATGCACATGAAGCCGACGCAGAGCAGACCGCTGAAATACTCCTTGGCGTCGGCCACGGCTCGCCATATTCGCGTCAGCAGGATGAAAAACAGGCCTATTACACAAAACCCCCCTATGAAACCGAGTTCCTCGCATATCATCGAGAAGATGAAATCGGACTCCTGCACGGGCAGAAATTCCTTGATCGTGCCGTTGCCGAGGCCCTTGCCTCTGAGTCCGCCGCTGCCGATAGCGAGCTTCGACTGGTTGAGTTGGTATGTTTCCGGTATGCTCGTGTCGTCCGGGTGCAGGAACGCGTTGAAACGACTCTTTTGATGCGACTCGAGGAAGCGGTATCCTATCGGGAAAAGCAGCGCCATCACGCCCACGATGCGTAGGAACAGGCCGCCTCTGATGCCCGCCGCGAACACCATGCCGATGAAGATGATGGCGATGACTATGCCCGCGCCCATATCGATGAAGGCGACGAGCGCTACGACGGGCGCCGCGAACATCAATGTCCTGATAAATCCCATGAGCGACGCGAGTTCATCGCGGTGTTTTCTCAGGTAAGCCGCAAGCGCTATCACGAACGTTATCTTGACGAGTTCCGAAGGCTGCAATGTCGTGAACCCGAGGTTTATCCACGCCCTTGATCCGCCTCGATCTTCACCGAGGCCGGGAATGAACACCGTGAGCTGTATGAGGATCGAGAGAATCCAGATGATTCGATAGAACTTTGAAAAATGTTCGAGGTCGAAGCGCGCGGCAAATACGAGCAACACATAGCCTATGGCGAACGAAATGATCTGTACTTGGACGGCTCTCGGATAGGTGGCATTGTCGCTCGTGACGCTGTTGATGGAGAGTATGCCGATGACGCCGAGTACAGCGGGGGTGGCGATGAGCAAAAAGTCTATCCGTTTGAGTCTGTCGAGAAGAGTTGTTTCCATCCGCTCATTTCATTCCTTGACATTAACTTTCGCTGACCATTATAATATACGTGGTGTGATTGTAGCAACTCTTTGCGATATAGAGTGAGTAGTTCCATGCAAAGTTCAGATAACAAGAAACCCAAAACATATAGTTACTGCCGGGGATACGGAAGGGAGAATTACATTAGGAATGGAACCATATATAGCCGTGATATGCGCTGTTGCAGGAGTGGCCATCGGCTTCTTCATCGGTTTTGTCGCGCATAAAGCGCGTGCCGACAAGACGGTCGGCAACGCGGAAACGACCGCAAAAAATCTGATCTCAGACGCCGAGAGAAAGGCCGAGGAGATACGTAAGGAGAGGCTGTCCGACGCGAAGGATGAAGCCCGCAGGATCAAAAAAGAGACGGACGAGGAAATAAAGGAGAGACGCGAGGACGTCAAGAAGCAGGAGCGCAGGCTCCAGCAGAAGGAAGAGAATATCGACCGCAAGCTAGAGAACATCGACAAGAAGCTCGAAC
>JAISZM010000013.1 GCA_031269205.1 Eubacteriales Family XIII. Incertae Sedis bacterium
TGGATATCTCCGGGGACGCGGAACAGCCCGCGCTTCTCCTTTCCTATACGGAGCAACAGGCGGCGGGGACCGTGATCGCGCTGAAGGACGGCAAAGGCGATACCCTGCTCGAGGTGAAATACGACGAATACATCCCCGCCTTCGTGGAGGCTCTGCTGCAGGAGGGAAACCGCCGCGCGGCGATCAAGGATCCGCTGGATCTGGCTTTCCTGTTCTGGGCGATCGCGGCCGGCATCGTGCTCGCCGCCGGGCTCGCCCCCCTCGCGGCCGTCGGCAGCCTCGTCGTCGCGGCGGTGCTCGTCCTGTTCGCGAATAGGAAGCCCGCGAGCGACCCCTACATCCCCGTCGTCGCGTGCGCGGATCAGCAGACGGAACGCAGCGCGTCCGAAGCGATCTCGACCCATGTCAGGCGGATGCAGATCAAGAGCAAGACCGTGATGAAAGACCGCATCGAACTGAATTACGAGGTGCGCGTCAAAGACGACGACACGTCGTTCGTCAACGAACTCGCGGCGATGCCCGGCGTCCTGAACACCGTACTCGTGAGCTACAACGGCGATTACATGGGGTAAGGCGACATGGTTTTTCGGTTGAACGGAAACAACCGGATAGCTTCAGCACAAATGTCGCCGTTTCGCGAAGCAAATGTCGCCGTTTCGCGAAGCAAATGTCGTCGTTTCGCGGAATGCCCGGGGACGTCGGGGCATCCTGACAAAACGAAACGCTTCCGTAGGATTTTGGCCTGAAGCTGCTCCCCGGGCACGCGTCGGCCAGGATCTTTTGCGCATAGGCGGCCTCACTATTCTATTTATGATAGAATAGTTTCATTATCGTTGTCACGAGAAACGGGGCGCGGCGCATCGGCGTTGCGGTCGTCGGAGCGGAGCGCCGATGCGTCGCGGGACATCGCGAAGGAATGGAGGAGAGAGTGAATAATGTAATTTGGGTAATAGTCGCTTTTGTCGCCTATATATCGATGATGATACTGATAGGCGCGAAGTTCTACAAGCAGAACGAAACCCTGTCGGATTTCTTTCTCGGAGGGCGAAAACTCAACGCGTGGGTCGCGGCGCTCTCCGCGCAGGCGTCGGATATGTCCGGTTGGCTGCTCATGGGCCTGCCCGGCGCCGTCTACGCGCTCGGCACAGGACAGCTCTGGATCGCCGTAGGACTCGCGATAGGCACGGCGCTGAACTGGATGTTCGTCGCGAAAAGGCTCCGGCGCTACACTATAGTGTCGGGAAACTCCATCACGATACCAGAGTATCTCGAAAACAGGTTTCACGACACGTCGAAGGTGCTGCGCATCGCAGCCGCCGTGTTCATCGCCATCTTCTTCGCCGTGTACACGGCGTCGGCTTTCGTCGCGGGCGCGACGCTGTTCGAGCGGATATTCGGACTCGACTATATGTTGTCGCTGCTCATCGGCGTAGCCGTCATACTCGCCTATGTTTTTCTTGGAGGCTTCCACGCCGTGTGCTGGACCGACCTCATACAGGGGCTGCTCATGATAGCGGCGATACTGCTCGTACCCCTCATCGCCTTCGCCGCGCTCGGCGATGCGAACGCCTTGCCGGCCGGGTTCACGGACATCCTCGGCGACGGGGCGGGAGGTGCGCAGTCCGCCATATCCATCATCTCGCAACTCGCGTGGGGACTCGGCTACTTCGGAATGCCGCACATTCTCGTGAGGTTTATGGCCATCAGGAGCGACAAGACGGTCAAACGCTCGGCGGCCATCGCCATCATCTGGGTCGTCATCTCGCTGACGATGGCCATCGTTGCGGGCGTGATCGGCAAGCTCATGTTCGCCGAGCTTGACAATCCGGAAACGGTTTTCATCGCGCTCATACAGCGCGTGTTTTTGGACGCGAACGCCGTCGTTCCCGTGCCCATCCTCGGTGGCCTGTTCCTCTGCGGCATACTCGCGGCCATCATGTCGACGGCTGATTCACAGCTTCTCGTAACGGCTTCCTCTTTCACGAGCGACATTTACAAAAACAAGTTGAACAAAAACGCGAGCGACAGACACCTGCTGTTGGTCAGCCGGCTTTCCGTCGCCGCCATCGCGGTCATCGCGTTCTTCATCGCCTCGAACAAGGACTCGTCCGTCATGGCTCTCGTGTCCAACGCGTGGGCGGGGTTCGGCGCTACGTTCGGCGCGCTCATCCTGCTCTCGCTGTACTGGCGTAGGGTGAACAGGGTCGGCGCCTTCGCGGGAGTGCTCGCGGGCGGGCTGACGGTCATCGTGTGGGATTACCTGCCCTTCAGCGGCGGTACGATCGGCTCGGCGACGGGACTCTACTCCCTTGCCGTCGGCTTTGTCGTCTCGCTCGCGGCCATACTCATCGGGAGCGTAGCGACGGCGAAACCCGGGCGCGAGACGATGGATGAGTTCGACCGCATGGTGAACTACGCGGATGACGACGCGGAGACACGTGAGACGCCCGGGTGAGGCGCAGAGAAACGATCCGCGGTAGGACAAAACGATGCGGAAGCTCGGCATGGTGGCGGAGGTTTTACTTCAGAGCGACGACCGTCCGCTCAATAGCGAGTACGGTCAACGCTTTCTGAAGCACCTTTGAAAAATTGATGTTGTTCGTTTCCCCGAATGTGTTGAGCCATGCGGGGACCGTGAGGTTTTTTCTGACCGCTTTGTCGCCGTATTTTTCGGTGTACTCCTCCATATCCAATGCCAACAGGCTCACGAAGCCTCTCGGCCGCGGGCGGCAAATCGGTTTGCTTTCTTTCGCCCGAGGTAGAATATTTTATTGAAATCGCGCCGGCTCTTGCAATCCCCTTACGCCTTGTGATACGTTTTGTACGGAAGCGGGTGACGTGAATGTACAGCATTTTTCTTGTCGAAGACGAAGTGGTGGTGCGCGAAGGCGTACGCCGGCTCATATCGTGGGAGGAATACGGTTTCACCTTCGCGGGCGAAGCCGCCGACGGCGAGATGGCTTGGCCTCTGATAAAAAAGTGTATGCCCGATGCCGTCATCACGGACATCAAAATGCCGTTCATGGACGGACTCGCCCTCTCCAAACTCATCAAGCGAAATTTTCCCGATACCCTTGTCATCATCCTCAGCGGTTACGGCGACTTCTCGTACGCGCGCGAGGCCATCGCCATAGGGGTTTCGCAATATGTGCTGAAACCCGTATCCAAGGATCAACTCGTCGAGATCCTCATAGGCGCCAGGGAGCAACTTGACAAGATAGCCGAACAGAAGAAATACCGGCAACAGTTCGCGAGTGAGGTGCAGGCCTACCTCTCCTCGTCGCGGCGCGGACTGTTCGATTCCATCATGTCGGGCAAGACGCCCGTCCCGGACATCCTCGAGCGCGCGCAAAAACTCGGGCTTGACCTCACGACCGAACGGTACAACCTGCTGCTGTTGTTGCTTGAGGAAGAATTCTCGCATGAGCGTTATTCGAGCACCTTGGCCGCCGTGCAGGAGAGCGTCGAAACCGAATTCGCGGAGGACGGCCGTTGCGTCATGTTCGGCGCCGGCATCGACGTCACGGCCTTCCTCATACTTGCCGACGAGGCGACCATAGCAGACGAGACCGAGCGCGTGAGGAATCGCTTGACCGAGTTGTGCGAACCCTTGGGCAGAAAAAACCTTCCGCGGATGGCGGTCGCGGGCAAGCCTGTCGCGCGCCTCAGCGATATCCCGAAAGCCTACAGAACCGTCAGGAAGAAGCTGTTTCTGAGTTCGGGCGCGCGCGTTTCGACGGGCGGCGCGGACGACGATGCCTTCGACCCTCTAGCCGTGAGCAGCGACAAGGTCGACAGACGCGTCATAGAAAATTTTATCGTCAACGGACTGCCGGAGGAAGTCGTCGGTTTTGTCGACGGATACTACAAGAGTTTCGGGCCGGGCGCCTCGGACTCGGAGATGTTCACGCACTATCTCATCTTGAGTACACGCTTCACGGTCAACTCGTTCCTCGAAAACCTCGGTTACGGGGAGGACGAGATAGGCGGGCCGGTGCCCGCGACCGACGCCGACGCGGACGGCGGCAAGGGTTACATCGCGGGTCTGCTCGCGGGCGCTATAAGGCTGCGCGACACATCCGCGAAGAACCGCTACAAGAAGATGTTGAAAAAGGTGCGCGACTTTCTCGACGAGAATTACGGCGATCCCGACATCGGTCTGAACGACGCGGCAAAGGTCGCGAACGTGAGCACGACCCATTTCAGCGCGCTGTTCAGCCAACAGATGGGCAAGACCTTTGTCGAATACCTGACGGAGATCCGC
>JAISZM010000016.1 GCA_031269205.1 Eubacteriales Family XIII. Incertae Sedis bacterium
CGCGTGAAGAAGGTGTGCCAGAACGGATAGTTCTCGTGCATGTTCAGCACGCGGGGTATGCCGATGAGCCCGCGGGACGAAAGGGGACGGTCCCTTTTCGTCTCATTCCCCTGGAAAGACTTTTGCTCCGCATTCTCTTTTTGTCTCGGCGCGTCGACCGTCGGATAATATTTCTCGGAAAACAGTCTTTCGTACTTCTGCTCGTAGAGGTTCGGGACATCACCTGAGCGGACCGCCCCGCCCGCGCCCTTCTCGCAGCGGTTGCCCGTGATGAAGCGCTCGCCGTTGCCGAATTTGTTGATGGTCAGCAGGCAGTTGTTGCCGCAGCCCTTGCAGCGCGAATGGCTACTCTCCGCCGTGAAGGCGTCGAGGATGTCCTCGCCAAGTATCGACGAAGTCCCCTTTTGTCCTGTGTAGTTCTCGAGCGCTATGAGCGCCGCGCCGTAGGCCCCCATGTTGCCCGCTATGTCGGGGCGTATGACCTCGCGCCCGAGGATGCGCTCTATGCTGCGCAGGATGGAATCGTTCATGAACGTCCCGCCCTGCACCACTATCTTCTCACCCGCGTCGTCCGGGTTGCGCAATTTTATTACTTTATAAAGAGCGTTCTTGATCACGGAAAAGCTCAAACCGGCGCTGATGTCGCCTATCGTCGCGCCCTCCTTCTGCGCCTGCTTGACCTTGCTGTTCATGAACACCGTACAGCGCGTGCCGAGGTCGACGGGTCCGTCCGCGAACAGCCCCTCGCGCGCGAAGTCCGCCACGCCCATGTCGACCGACTTGGCGTAGGTCTCGATGAAAGAGCCGCAGCCGGACGAGCAAGCCTCGTTCAGCATGATGCTCACGATCGCGCCGTCCTTGATGCGCATACACTTCATATCCTGGCCGCCGATGTCGAGGATGAAGTCGACGCCCGGCAGGAACTGCTCCGCGGCCTTGTAGTGCGCGATGGTTTCAATCTCGCCGTGATCGACGGAGAAACCGGCCTTGATGAGCCCCTCGCCGTAGCCCGTGACGGCCGCGTTCGCGATGAAGGCGTCCTCCGGCATCAGGGCGTAAAGCTCGCGCAGCATGGCGCGCACCGCTTCGAGCGGATTGCCCTCATTGTTGCGGTAGTACATATAGAGGACGTCCTTTTCGGCGTCTATCGCCACAGCCTTCGTGGTCGTCGAGCCGGCATCTATGCCGAGGAAAACACCACCCTTGGCGTCCGCGAGGTCCCTGCGGCTGACCTTCGCGAGGCTGTGGCGATTTTTGAAATCGCCGTAGTCGTCCTCGCCGCCGAACAGCGGCTCAATGTGCTTCGTCTCGTTCAGCTGCGCGGGGTCGGCCTCGTCTATACGGCGCAGTATCCCCTCTATCGGGACAGGCTCGTACTTTTCCGCAAGCATCGCGGCGCCGACGGCGACGAAGTATTGCGGGTCGTCGGGCACGACGACCTCGTCGGGCTTGAGCTCGAGCGTCTCGATGAATCTCCGCCTGAGTTCGGGAAGAAAGGCGAGCGGCCCGCCGAGGAAGGCGACGTTGCCGCGTATCGTGCGTCCGCACGCGAGTCCACTGATCGTCTGGTTGACGACGGCCTGGAAGATCGACGCCGCGAGGTCCGGCACGGCGGCGCCCTCGTTGATGAGCGGCTGTATGTCCGTCTTCGCGAAGACCCCGCAGCGCGCCGCTATCGGGTATACGATCTGCTTGTCCTTCGCGGCCTCGTTCAGCCCGGCGGCGTCCGTGTTCAGCAGTATCGCCATCTGGTCGATGAAGGCGCCCGTACCCCCCGCGCAGGTGCCGTTCATACGCTGCTCTATCGCCTGACCGTAAAAGGTTATCTTCGCGTCCTCGCCGCCGAGTTCGATGGCCACGTCCGTATCCGGAATGAGCGTCTCGACGGCCCTGCTGCACGAGATGACCTCCTGCTCGAAGGCGACGCCGAGCAGCCCCGACAGCGACAGGCCGCCCGAACCCGTGATGACCGCCCGCGCGCTCACGCCCGGATGCGCGGCCGCGAGCTCCTTCACCATCTCCTCGGCCTTCTCGAACACGTTCGACATATGCCGCCCGTAACGCGAAAAGACGGCCCGCCCCTCTCCGTCGAGCAGGACGAGCTTCACCGTGGTAGAGCCTATGTCAATTCCCAACCTGTAATCTTCACTCATTACCTACTATTATACTACAAGTGAGGAAACGCTTTAGTTGTGACCGTTCAGAGCTTTCCTATTTCGTCAGCGGACAAGCCGGTAATTGAAGCGATGGTCTGTGCGTCCATGCCCTGACGCTTCAGGTTACGCGCGATCTCCCGTTTGCCCTCTGCGATGCCTTCTTCACGACCTTCTTCACGACCTTCTTCACGACCGATTTTGACGCCACGCGCTTCGCCTTCTACGCGACCGATTTTGACGCCACGCGCCTCGCCGATTTTGACGCCGCGTGCTTCGCCTTCTTCGAGGCCTTCGTTTCGCGCGTACGAGAGCTGACCTATCCTTATGCGCCTCTCCTTCTCGCGCGCCTCGGCGTACGCGCGCTCCGTCTCGTCCTCGCTCATCTGCTTGATGACTCCTACGACCTTGCCTATCATTGGGTTACGTTCCGCAAG
>JAISZM010000010.1 GCA_031269205.1 Eubacteriales Family XIII. Incertae Sedis bacterium
GAGCTATGAGCCCGTACTATAGATGGAGCGACGCCGGGTGGCGTCGCTCCCGATGTTCATGGTGGGACTATCAGACCTCAATACAAACAATTACGGTCAGATAACCCGATATAAAGATATCATAAAAACCGGCGACGCGCAAATTGTTTTGGGGACGAATCACGCCACTCGACATTATCCGCAATATGACGATCAGGCACTTATCAAACACCGAGTTACGCAACGCCGGAAATGGCTGTCGGAAGCGGAGACGGAACAAATCGTCTCGTCTTATCAGAACGGTGTGACGGTATATGAATTGGCGGATAAGTTCGATTGCAACCGCGAAACCATAAGTAACGCCTTAAAACGCAACGGCATTCAGCCTACCACCAAGAAAATCACTGACCAAGCTAAAATTAACGAGATAATCAGCCAATATGCGAGTGGTAAGAAATTAAACGACATTGCTGAGCTGCACAGCGTTGGGGCTTCGACTATCAGAAAAATACTAATCAAGAGCGGCGTTGCGATGCGTGGGAGGTGGGACTATGCCGAAAACAGGGGCTGTTGCCGATGAAACGCCGCCGATAATTTTTTGCGCCGAGCGACATTTCCCCTTAATATCGTGATATACTTTGAACTGCCTAAAGTTTATAGTGACGCTAAAGCGTTTGCTTTTGTGATTGTTCCCGTAAAAGGGCAGTCACATTTCAGTTGGGTGCATTCACGCGCTCACTATAGACTTTAGGCAGTCGATGTGGCTGTCCTTTTTATTTTGTGAGGTACTATGTTTTATTTAATTTGCAACAATGTGCTACAACAAGTATGCGGATGCGTCACGTATTGTTTCGGGTGTGCGTTTTTGGATACTTTTCGGTATTGTTATTATAAGTAAATGGGAGAAGTCACGCTAACGAGTCTGTTTCGCCAAAGGGAGGTGATCAAAATGACAGACAAACGACAGCATACGTTATATCTTGGGCGGTCCAGGCTACGGATCGCTGTGGCCGTTGTAATTACTCTGACGATGATATGCGCCAGCTTACCGCTGGCTTCGGGCTATGTTGGGCTAAGCGGTAGTGCGGCAGCCGACCCCGTTAACACTATCGTCAAGTTGGTGAATGGCGGTGACGATGGCGCGGTGTACGCGGCGGCGAAAGTCAGCAAGAAGTTCACCGGCTGGAAGAAGTCCAAAGGCAAGTATTATTACTATGTCAAGGGCAAGAAGGCCAGCGGTCTCAAGACTATCAAGGGTAAGACCTATTACCTCAAGAAAGGCCTCAGCCAAAAGTCTTTCCAGAAGATAAGTAAGAAGATTTACTACTTCAAACAGGTGGCCAAAGGCAAATACGCTATGGCTCAAGGTTGGCAGAACATCAGCGGCCAAAAGTATTACTTTAAGAAAACCGCTAAAGATCGCTATACTATGGTCAGCGGCTGGCAAAACATCAGCGGCCAAAAGTATTACTTTAAGAAGACCGCAACTGATCGTTACTCTGCAGCAACTAATTGGCAGAACATCGGCGGCCAAAAGTATTACTTTGGCACGGACGGTGTCACCCGAACCGGTTGGCAGACTGTCGACGGCCAGAAGTACCACTTTGGTGACGATGGTAAAATGAGAACAGGTTGGCAGACCATCGAAGACAAGCGGTATTACTTTGGTACGGATGGTGTCACTCGAACTGGTTGGCAGGACATTGACGGCCAGAAATACTATTTCGAACCGGATGGCGCCTTGAAACTGGACGGTTGGCAGACCATCGACGGCAAGGATTACTACTTCGGCGCGGACGGGCTGAGGCTGACCGGCTGGCAGGTCATCGGTGGCCAGACGTTTTGGCTGGACGATAACGGCGCCTGCTATATGGGTTGGCAACTTTTCAATGAGGATGGCGTGGAGAACTTCGCTTATTTCAAGCCGGCTCCTGGCGGCGGGTATGCGATGAATACGGAGACAATGGACATTGTGATTCCGGAAATTGGGCTGGATCCAGTTATCCCGTTCACCGTCAAGGTTGAGTTTGCAAAGTCGCCCAGTGGGAAATATCTTATTTCGAGTTTGGTTAATTCGAGTGGTCAGTATTGGAGAGACAATAAAACTCACGGTGCAGGGCCTGGTACTCTAGGAGTTAGAATAGGCAGGCTAGGAATTGGTCCAGCTCCGGGTCAATTATACAGAGTATGGAACAAAGGTTACACATATGACGATTTGGATGACCCGGACGCCTTTGACCCAACTTTTGACCGAATTGAGCCGGTCGCTGATTTCGATTACCCTTTCAATGGTATCTTTTAGCAATACAAAAAGGTATGTTAACCGCATACCTTTTTTAATAACCGCTTTAGTAATAAGCAATTATCAAGCTCAGTCCAGATGGTGCAGTATCACCTGCTGAACAATTCCCACCGGATGTTTTCTGGGCATATTGGTCTTTTACCGTCACAGTTCCGCTGACACTACCACTAACAGTAGCTACTCCTGTAGTACTACCAATATTAGTCATACCTGTATATGCTCCCCCTGGTAAGCCTGAACTCTCGGGTATACTAAAATCAAGGTTAGGGATATAAATACCAGGATACCCAGGTGTGGTAACTGATCCAGAAGCCGAAAATGAATCACTAAAATTATCACTCGAGTTTCGCTCCTTATATTCCAAATCTATTACCGGCCGCCGAGCGTGTGCTGTAATAGTGTTAGTCCCTGTGGCGCTAGTCAGCCATACTGGATTGGAGTTGCTATCATTCACTACCCACGCCGCCACTACAGTGCTGCCTGTTGGTTTGCTCACTCCGTCGGCATTGAAGTGTCCACTCGAGCAAGTCCAGCCGCTGAGCGAGCTTTTCAGCATACGTATCGGCTTATCGGCACTGCATCCCCAAGTATTCGTGCCGGTAGACACCAATGAATAGCCCACGTCACATTGCATTAACGCAAGGCCGGTCCCATTGAAAGCCAAACCGCCACTTGTCGCCAACTCCACGCTAAAAGCCCCTTCAGCGCTGATATCAATACCATTGCCCTCAGAAACATTAACCGCCACCTGACTAAAGCTCACCTCACCATATGCGTCAACGGTTATGACTGGGATGTTGGCTAGGGTGACGGTGGCGCCGGCTTTGGTTTTGGTGTTGTTGCCGTAGTTGCCTGCTATTGTGTCGGTGATGCGCTGGCAGTTGAACTGTGTGCCGGTCCAGACTAGGCGTCCGGAGTTGTCGGAGCCGCCGTTGGCGTCATTGGTGGCACCGCTGGTGGTGGTGCAGGTCGGGGCGTTTATCATAATGTTATCGCGATTGTTATTGGCGGTGTCCCCATCAGCTGACAGACATTATCCAAAAAACACTTAAACACCCATCAGTTTTTTTTGGCGAGTGTTTAAGTAAGAACCTTTTGGTGGGCCTTCAGGGACTTGAACCCGGGACCTGCCGGTTATGAGCCGGATGCTCTGACCAACTGAGCTAAAGGCCCTTGCACCGCGTTTGCCGCGACAAGGATTGGTCGGGGTGGCCGGATTTGAACCGGCGGCCCTCTGCTCCCAAAGCAGATACGCTACCAAGCTGCGCCACACCCCGATAACGCCCAAGGCACGACCGCGTCGCGCCCAAATCGACCTTGGCAGGGGTAGAAGGATTTGAACCCTCGACGCATGGTTTTGGAGACCATCGCTCTGCCAACTGAGCTATACCCCTTCGTACTGGCGGAGAAGCAGGGATTTGCGCGTATTCGTTGCACGAATACGCCGTCCTGCGCTCGCTTCGCGTGCTCGGACCGTAAAGCCGCACTGCGGCTTTACGCCCGTCGGGTTCGAATCCCCGCTCTGACAGTCTTTGCGTCCTGTCTTTGCGGAGCTACGAAAACCCGACATTCCCACCTTGGCGGAGAAGCAGGGATTCGAACCCTGGCGCCGGTTATATCCGACCTAACGGTTTAGCAAACCGCCCTCTTCGGCCTCTTGAGTACTTCTCCACATATTTTATCTCAAACTGCGAATCCTGTCTCTGATTATCACAGCTGACAATCTTCTCAGGACTCGACACACGCAACGCCCACTCTGGCGGAGGAGATGGGATTCGAACCCATGTGGGCTTGCACCCAAACGGTTTTCAAGACCGCCGCGTTATGACCGCTTCGCTACTCCTCCGTGCGCCGCCGCCCCGCCGCGCTTCGCCTTTTCAGCCCGACTCGTTCACCCCGTAAGGCGACAGTTCCCGGCGGCGCGCGGTCAGTGGTGACCCATCGGAGTTTCGAACTCCGGACACCTTGATTAAAAGTCAAGTGCTCTACCAACTGAGCTAATGGGTCATAGCGCTGCGGCGGACGCAAATCCGCGTTTGGCTGGGGTAGCAGGACTCGAACCTACGATGACGGAGTCAAAGTCCGTTGCCTTACCGCTTGGCTATACCCCATCGTTTTCTGGCGAATACCTCTCCTGCGGAGGAGTTCCTACTTCCGGTCAGCCCTATTATTCTAACCGAACGCCCTTTTGCGTGTCAAGGCGAAAAACAGGCAGAAAAACTTGATTAAAATTATCAAGTTTATATTGACATCTCCTCCCGGAAGGCCGATAATAATTTAAGAGGTTTCTGACCATCCGTTAATGAGATAGGGCGCGCTAAAAATAATACATCTGCGTTTTTTTGGAGTTCCCTGATGTTGAATACCTATAGGAGGTAATAAAATGAGTAAATATGTTTGTAGTGTCTGCGGATACGTCTATGAAGGCAACGCGGCGCCTAAAAGCTGCCCGCAATGCGGAGCGCCTGCCGAGAAGTTTTCGGAACAGACAAGCGGCAAGCTCGTCTTCGCGGACGAGCACAAGATTGGGATCGCGCAGGGGTTGGATGATGAGGTCGTCGAAGGGCTTCGCATGAACTTCACGGGCGAGTGCACGGAGGTAGGCATGTACCTCGCGATGAGCAGACAGGCCGACAGAGAGGGATATCCCGAGATCGCCGAAGCTTACAAGCGCTATGCGTTCGAAGAGGCGGATCACGCCTCACGTTTCGCCGAACTGCTCGGAGAGGTCGTGAACGCCGACACGAAGAAGAATCTCGAGTTGCGCGTGGCGGCCGAACACGGCGCAACGCAGGGCAAGCTCGATATCGCGAAGCGAGCCAAGGAACTCGGCTACGACGCCATCCACGACACGGTGCATGAGATGGCAAAGGACGAGGCGCGCCACGGATGCGGTTTTCAAGGGCTGCTCGAAAGATATTTCAAATAAAACATCTTGCGCGAATACCCTCAACAAAGAGCCGTCTCCGAATAGAGGCGGCTCTTTCCCTTTCACCAATATACGAAAGCGCCGGACTACGAGAAACTTCTTAGCGCTAGCAGGTAGCTGTCTCGTCCGAATCCCGCTATCGTACCCTTGCAAACGGCGCCTGTTACGCTGACGTTGCGAAAGTCCTCGCGCGCGTACACATTCGATAGGTGAACCTCGACGACCGGCGCGGACACGGCCGCTACGGCGTCGCGTATCGCTATACTGTAATGCGTGTACGCGCCCGCGTTTAGGACGATGCCGTCCGAATCTCCCGCGTCCTGCACCGCGGTCACGATCTCGCCCTCGACGTTGCTCTGGAAAAATCTCAGTTCGAGACCGAGCGCGCACGCCTCCTGTGCGAGCCACTCGTTTATCCCTTCAAGCGTTTCCTCTCCATACACACCCGGTTCCCTTTCGCCGAGTATATTGAGGTTCGGGCCGTTTATTATGACTATTTTCTTCATCCTCACGCTCTGTTACCTTCCCTACAAACAGCGATGTTATTCTGTTATCCTTGCTTGCTATAAATTGTTTCCCGCTGAGCGACGTCTTCATTCTATCGTCTTATAGCAGCCTATGACCTCCATGTACTCGGTGACGCCGGCCACGTGACGCAGCGTGTCGACGACCTCGGGATCGAGAATATTGCCGGTCATCTCAGCGAAGAACCGATAATGGTCGGGTGTTGACGGGCGCGACTCTATCCTCGTCAGGTTCAGCCCCGTAGCGACGAACGGGAGCAACGCCTCACACAGCGAACCCGACCGATGGGCAAGCGAAAACGTTATCGAGATGAGGTCGCTCTCCTCGTTGTACTCGGGGCGTCTCGCGATGACTACAAACGACGTGCGGTTGTTGCCCGAGTCCATGATGTCTTCAGCGACGATATCCAAGCCGTTCAGCTCGGCCGCAAGCCTGCTGCCTATGGCGGCGGCTCGCGATCCTTCCGATTCGCTCACGCTCTCCACGGCGACGGCCGTGTTGCTCATAGCTATCCTGTCCCATGGCTTGTCCTTTAGAAAGCGGTGGCACTGGCGGAATCCCTCGGGATGGGAGAAGACCTCGCGAACGTCCGTGAGTTTTGCGCCGGGCTTCGCGATGAGACAATGCCTTATGTCTATCCACGTGCGACCGACGACGTAACAGCCGTATTTGCGCAACAGGTCGTAGGTCTCCCCTATCGCTCCCGACTGCGAATTCTCTATCGGCACGACCCCGTAGTTCGCCTCGCCCTGCTTTACGAGCGTGAAGACATCCTCGAAAAACTCGGCGTGTCCGAGTTCCGCGTCCGGAAAGAGCTTGCGCGCCGCCTGTTCGCTCCACGCGCCTGGCACGCCCTGAAACACGGCCTTGATGCCGTCTTTCTCGGGTTCGCTCGAAGGCGGAAGAAATTCATCGTCGCCGCCGAGCAGCAGTCCGCGCTGGTATTCGCGCGCGAGGGCCATGAGCGAACGCATGAGCAGGGTCGCCTCACTTTTCAGGTCGTCCGTGACGCGCGAAGTCGCCGCCTTCACTATAGCCTGTTCCCTGCTCGCGTCGTAAATGGCGAGATTGTGTTCCCGCTTGTAGTCGCCTATCTCCTTCGTGATCTTCATGCGCCGCTCAAACAGCGCCACGATCTTCTCGTCTATCTCGTCTATGCCTTCTCTGAGTTTCAGTATCTTTGTATCCATCTATCCCTCTCAACAAACAGTTTCATTCCAACATCTACGATCAAGCTAGTGCGACGCGATGAGCAAGACCGTTTACCTGCGTTCACCGATCAGCCCTCCCGAATCCGGCTCATCAGTTCTCCTTCACCGCCCCGCGTACCGCGCGTATGCTGCGCATGAGTTGGTCGAACAGCACGGGCGTAATCGACTGCTGCCCGTCACAGAGCGCGAATTCCGGCCTGTCGTGAACCTCGATGATGAGGCCGTCCGCACCCGCGGCCACCGAAGCGAGAGCCATCGGGTACACGAGATCCCAATACCCTGTGCCGTGCGACGGGTCGACGAGCACGGGAAGATGCGACTTCTTTTTCAGCACCGGCACGGCTGACACATCGAGCGTATTGCGCGTCGCCGTTTCGAAGGTGCGAATGCCGCGCTCGCAGAGTATCACGCTGCTCTTGCCGCCTACGAGGATGTAGTCGGCCGCCATGAGCAGTTCTTCTATCGTACTCGACGGGCCGCGTTTCAACAGCACGGGCTTGCCGAGTTCACCGACCTCGCGCAACAACGAAAAATTCTGCATATTGCGCGCGCCTATCTGTATGACGTCGACATCGCGCTCAAATTCGGCGAGGTACTCGTTCGACATGAGTTCCGTGACGATGGGCAGTCCCGTCTTCTCGCGCGCGATCTTCAGAAGGTCGAGTCCGTCGAGTCCCAGTCCTTGGAATGAGTACGGCGATGAGCGCGGTTTGAAGGCTCCGCCTCTTAGCATGGTCGCGCCCGACCTCTTGACGTCGCGCGCTATCGAGAGTATCTGCTCCTCGCTTTCGATGCTGCACGGCCCGGCGATCACCGCGAAATTTCCCGCGCCGACACTCACGCCGCCCGGAACATTCACGGTCGTGTCCTCCGGATGGAAGTGCCTGCCCGACAGCTTGTACGGCTCCGACACCTTCACCACGCGATCGACGAAATTGTAGCGCTCAAGTCCCTCGTCGGAAACCGAAGACGTATCGCCCGCGAGACCCATCATGTGTTTCTCCTCGCCGATGATATCCTGAACTACGAGTCCGCGCGCCGTCATCGCGTCCCGCAGTTCACCTATTTGCTCCGGCGTCGCCGTGTCTTTAAGAATGATAATCATAGCGTTTCACCTATTTGCCGCCACCTTCTACGATGACAAAATTATACCACTTTATCGCGAACCGCTTCATACAGCGCCGGACTGTCCGCCTTCACGCCGAGGAACAACTCGTCCGAGAGCATGGCCTGGCAGACGAGCATCGACAGTCCGCCCTCCGCGCCCAGCCCACGCTCCCGCGCCGCCCTCACGAGCGCGGTTTCCCGCGGCTTGTAAACCAGATCGTACACGAAAGCTCCTTTTGATAATTTTTCAATAAAACAGAAACTGGCGAAGCGATGGCTCGTTCCGTCCATGCCGAGAGGAGTGGCGTTGATGAATATGTCTGTCCCGGCAAGGGCTTCGTCAAGTTCGGGAGACTCCGCGCCTTCCGAAAAGTCGTGTCGTACGAAGTCCACGCGCGGCGCTGACGCCCCCTCTGTCCCGGGCGACGCCGGAGCCGGAACCGCCGAGATGGCCGCCTCCCTTATCCGCGCCGCGGCGTCCTCCTTCCTGCCTATCATGACTATCTTCGCGGCGCCTTCCAAGGCGGCCTTGCAGACGACGCCGGCCGCCGCCCCGCCCGTACCGCACACCGTCACGTTCGCGCCCGCGTAGCTCCTGCCGCGCGCTTCGAGCGCGAGCTTCAGCCCCTCCATGTCCGTGTTGTAGCCTATGAGATTATCGCCCTCCGCGGGGACGCCCCGGGCGTCACGCACCACAGTGTTCACCGCGCCCGCCAAAGCCGCGTCGCCGCGCAGTTCGTCGAGGAAGGGTACTATCGTCTGCTTGTGGGGTATCGTCACGTTGAAGCCCTTCACGAAACCCGCGCGTATGTCGCGCACGGAGGCTTCGAGCTGTTCGGGGGTCACTCTCACCGCGCCGTAGGACGCGTTCGCCGCTTCCCCGTAGCCCTGTTTTCGCAGTTCCTCGAACAGCGCTCCGTGAAGCCGCGGCGACAGCGTATGCGCCAACGGATCGCCGATAACGAGGTAGTCGGACTCCGCTCCCATAAGCCTGGCCGTGCGCGCGAGTTCATAGGCCACGTCGTCGAAATCGCCGTCGTTGCGGACGACCCTGTCGGCCGTACCGGCGTAGAGCGGCGAACGCCTCTCATACTGATCCACGAGCTTGTCACGATCGGACAAGAGCGGACGATTGCCGTTGTACGCTATGTTCCTCTCGAGCGCTTCCAGCGGACGGGCGATGAAAACCACTTTGCCTATTTCGCGCAGCAAAGCCGCGTTGTCCGGATTCTCCGCCGCGCCTCCCCCGACGGACAGCATGAGTCCGCGACGCGACGAGAGCGAAACCGAAGCCGCCGCGGGGGCGGGCTGAACCGCGCCGGGCGCGGACGAAGCGGCTTCACTCGCCGGGGAAGTCACGATCCTCAGCACGGTTTCGATTACGGACGATTCGAGCCGCCTGAAATACCCCTCTCCATCCGTCTTGAATATCTCCGTGATAGGACGCCTCTCGTACTCCTCGATGAGGACGTCCGTGTCCAGGAACTCCATGCCCAGTTCCTTCGCGACCCTTCTGCCGAGCGTGCTCTTGCCGCTTCCCGGCATACCTATCAGTACGATGTTCCGGGAGGTTCTATCCGTACGACCCTGCCGATCGTCCCCGCCACCGATTTGACGCGTCTCCCTCACCAGCGCCCCCTCATCATTTCCTCATCCAGAGATCAAGCAGGCCGATGGCCGTCGCCGCCTCGACGACGGGCACGGCTCTCGGCGCGATGCACGGGTCGTGCCTACCGCGCACCCTTATAGTCGTCTCCTTGAGGCGGGATCGGTCGAATCCGCTCCGTTCGGCTTCGCCGCCTTCGACGTTGCCCTCGCCGGGATCGACCGTCCTCTGCTCCTTCGCTATGGACGCCGTCGGCTTGACCGCGACCCTCGCGACGATGGGCATACCGTTCGCTATGCCGCCGAGGACGCCGCCGCTGTTGTTCGTCTCGCTGAAGATCCGGCCTTCGTCGAGCCTTAGGGGATCGTTCGCCTCGCTGCCGCGCAGCCCCGTTATGGCAAAGCCCTTGCCAAACTCGACGCCCTTGACGGCGGGGATCGAAAAATAGAGCGCGGAGAGCGTGCTTTCGATGGAGCCGAAGAAAGGCTCTCCGAGTCCCGCGAGAGCGGCGCCGACGGCGACGATTTCTATCACGCCGCCCACGCTGTCTCCGTCAGCTTTCGCGGCGAGTATGGCTTCCTTGAAGAGCGGCTCGATATCGTCGTCTGCGGGAAAGGGCTTTCCCGCTATGTCCTTTATCCTCTTGAGGCTGGATTGCGCGCCTCGTGAAAGGTCTATATCGTCGCTCAGCGCGCCGATGCTCTTGACGCGCCCGAACAGATCTATCCCCTCCTCGGCGAGAACGGACTTTGCGAGCGCACCCGCAAAGACGAGGGGCGCGGTCAGTCTGCCGGAAAACCTGCCGCCTCCCGCGCGGCTGACGGAAGGTCCATATTTTATCAGGCTCGTCCAATCCGCGTGTCCAGGACGCAAGGCGCTCTCGTAGTCGCCGGATCTCTGGTTTTCATTTTTGACGACGCACTTTATCGGCTCCCCCGTGGCGACGCCGCGATCCACGCCGCTGAGAATGATCGGCTCGTCGTTCTCCCTGCGCTGAGTGCTGAACTCGTCGCGCCCGGGCGCTCTGCGTTCCATCTCCCTCGCTACGAGCGGGAGGTCTATCGGAGTACCCTCGGGCAGCCCTTCGATCACGACGCCTACCTCGGGTCCGTGCGACTCGCCGAATATCGTTATTTTGAATTTTTCACCCCAGGTATCCATCACGTCTCGTTTTTCTCTGTCCTTTCAAAATCCCACCAAAAATTGGGGTAGGATTTGCTCACGCTCTCCCAGCCGCTCAGCTCGACGGGCGTTTCGCATCCTATGGCCGCTACGGCGAGCGCCATCGCTATCCGGTGGTCGCCGTGCGCGTCGGCCCTGCCGCCCGCGAGGCTGTCCCTGCCGCGTATGACGAGAGCGTCGCCATCCGCGCGTATGTCCGCGCCGATGTTCGAAAGCTCCCCCGCGAGCGCGGCGAATCGGTCGCTCTCCTTCAGCCTGAGCCTGCCCGCGTTATCGATACGCGATTCGCCCGGGAGATAACACGCGAGCGCGGCCACAGGCGGCGCGAGGTCAGGGATGTCTCTCGCGTCGACGGTCACGGCGTTCAGGCCGGCAAGCGGCGCGAGCGCTCTCACGTGGCATACCCCTCTGTTCGGGAACGCCCTCATCTCCGCGTCCACGTCGCATCCCATATCTTTCAGTATGCCGAGTATGCGCATATCGCCCTGGAGGCTGCCAGGCGACATCCCGTCCACGACGACCCTCCGTCCGAGCGCCCCGGCGCAGAGGAAGAACGCGGCCTGCGACCAGTCCGCCTCGACGGTGTAGCGGGCGCTCTTATAGGACTGCCCGCCGCTTATCTGCCAACCGGTGATCCTGTCGAAGTTGACGACGCCGTCGCCGCCATCCCCTGTCTCGACGACGTCAACGCCGAAGGCGGACATGACGTCCGCCGTGAGCCTGGCGTAGTCGGCCGACTCGAGCGGCGACGTGAGGGATATCTCGCTGTCGCCGTCCGCAAGAGGCAGAGCGAGCAGCAGACCAGAGATGAACTGCGAACTCACGTCGCCCGGCAGCTCGTATACGCCGGAGCGCAGGGGGCCGCGCACCCTGACCTCGTCCGCGCCCTGCTCAAACGCGCCACCGCTCTGTTCGAACACGCTCCGGTAGAGCGCGAGCGGCCGCTCCAAGAGACGACCCCGGCCGCGAAACACCCACTCATGGCCGTCAAGCCCGGCAAGGGGTATGAGGAAGCGCAGCGTTGAGCCGGATTCCCCGCAGTCTATCACCCGCGCTCCGCCGCCGTCTTCAGCGTCTGTGCCGACGCCAACGGCGCGCAAGACGTCCGGCCTCCCAACTGCCTTGCGCGAAAATCCCGGCTCGCCGCCCTGCCACGAAGAGACTATCTTCATGACTCCGCGCCGCGTGGCATCGATATCGTCCGACGCGCCGAGGTTTTTTATCCTGCCTATCGCCCGCTCGCCGCCGGCCAAAGCGGCGCAGATGAGCGCCCTGTGACTGACGCTCTTTGACGGCGGGGGCGTTACGATCCCCTCCGGGAACCTGTCTATCGTCTTTGGAAGACCCGACGGCGCATCCATGTTACGCGCCCCCTCGAGGGGATCCTGCGGCATATCCTTAATCGACGTTCCCTTAGCCATGTAGGGTTTCCTCCAGCTCATCCCAGCTCATCCTATGCACGACGGCCTCTCCGACGCGCTTCAATAGAATAAGGTTCACGCCGTCCGCGAGCGCCTTCTTATCGCTCCTCATGTGAGCGACAAGGCCGTCAGCGCTCTCTCGCGAAGAGAGACCGAGCCTGCTCAACAGCGCGTCCAGGCGCGCGGCTGTACCTTTATCCGTCACGCCGAGCCTCTCGCCGACGGCAGCCGCCATGCTCATGCCGGCGGAGATGGCCTCGCCATGGTTGTATTTCGCAAAGCCGTACTTGGACTCGATGGCGTGGCCGAAGGTATGGCCAAAATTGAGTATCGCCCGCCTGCCGGCGTCAAACTCGTCTTCCTCCACGAGCTTCGCCTTGATGGAACAGCACTCGTGGATAACGTCGCTCAGGCCGGTAGCGCGGCCGTTTCGCTCCAAGCGGCCGAACAGCCCCTCCGACGCTATCGCGCCGTACTTTGCGACCTCCGCGAAACCGGCCCTCAGCTCGCGCTCCGGCAGGGTCTCCGTCAAAGTGGGGTCTATGAGGACGAGAGAGGGCTGATGGAACGCGCCGACGAGGTTCTTGCCGCGCTTCGTGTCTATGGCCGTCTTGCCGCCGACGCTCGAGTCGACCATCGCGAGCAGGGTCGTGGGTATCTGGACATAGCTCACGCCGCGCATCCAGGTGGCGGCCGCGAAGCCCGCGAGGTCGCCGACCACGCCGCCCCCGAAGGCGACGACGAGTCCGTCGCGCTTCAGCCTGCCGCCCTCTCCGAACCAATCGTATATGCCCGACAGCAGGGATATGTTCTTGCTGCCCTCGCCGGGGGGTATGACGAAACTGTCGTACCTCAGCCCCGCGCGTCCGAGCGTCTCCGTGAGCGCGCCGCCGTAGATGTCGCGGACGTTCTCGTCCGAGACGACGCACAGTCCTCCATCACGCGCGAAATCCCGCAGGCGCGCGCCCGCCTCCGCGAACGACCCCTCGCCTATGACGATGTCGTAGGATCTGTCCCCGAGGCCGACCGTCAGTATTCGATTGTCCGCGACATCGCTCACATCGCCCCCTTCCGCCTCATAAAATCACCGCGCGTCGCGGCGCTCCGGGTCGCCCGTCCAACGCGTAAATATCTTTGCTGTTCAAGTATATCATAATAAAACGACCCCCCGCGTAGGGAGGCCGTTTGGAGGCGCCACCCGGACTCGAACCGGGGATAAAGGTTTTGCAGACCTCTGCCTTACCACTTGGCTATGGCGCCGTGCTTGTCTTTTTTCCGTTTGGCGTCGTTGCTGCTCGCTCGCTCGTCGGTTACGTACGTCTGAGTACGCGCCCTCCTCGCTTGCTCGCGCGCCTAGCCAAACGAAAAAAATTCTGCGCCCGGTGCTTGTCTTTTTTCCGTTTGGCGTCGTTGCTGCTCGCTCGCGGCAATACCGTTGGCTAGGGCGGCAGGATTCGAACCTGCGAATGACGGAGTCAGAGTCCGTTGCCTTACCGCTTGGCGACGCCCCATTGCTTCGTTGGGGTGGGTAAAGGGATTAGCGCAGCCGCTTACGCGTCTGCCGGTCTTCGCCTCCCCTTTCGGTCGGCTTCGACCCGCTCGCTACTCGAACGTCCGCAGGACGTTCTCGCTTACGCTCACGCCCGCCGGGTTCGAATCCCGCTTACCATCCCACACTAGCATACTTCTCAGTATACTACAGGATTACTTCTTTGGGGTGGGTAAAGGGATTCGAACCCTCGTGTGCATGGACCACAACCATGTGTCTTAACCACTTGACTATACCCACCTCGCTTGTCTTTTTTCCGTTTGGCGTCGTTGTCGCTCGGCGCCGCTTGCTTACGTACATCTGGGTACGTCGCGCGGCGCGGCTTCTCGCACGCCTAGCCAAACGAAAAAAATCCTGCGCGAGTAACCTCGCTTGTCTTTTTTCCGTTTGGCGTCGTCACTGCTCGCTCGCTCGTCGGTTACGTACGTCTGAGTACGTGCCCTCCTCACTTGCTCGCGTTCCTAGCCAAACGAAAAAAATCCTGCGCGAGTAACCTCGCTTGTCCCTTCTCAGGGCGAATTTCGCGCGGGTCTCCCCGTCGGCGAAATTTGTGGCGACCCGGAACGGGCTCGAACCGTCGACCTCCAGCGTGACAGGCTGGCATTCTAAACCTACTGAACTACCGGGCCACATACCCTTATGGTGGTAGCGGCGGGTGGAGTCGAACCACCGACCTTTCGGGTATGAACCGAACGCTCTAACCAGCTAAGCTACACCGCCGCAACCACAACGCCCAAAAGCGTCGTGTCTGCAATTTTACTATGCGCCTCCTCGCCATGTCAAGGAAAACCGAAAACGCGCAGGACAAACGCATCAATTTTCTTCCATTCCCTATTGACAATTTGATTACATGGTGAAAAAGGCTTGTTCAAAACCGAGATTGGGCATATAATGTATTACATAATATGTAATACATCCG
>JAISZM010000041.1 GCA_031269205.1 Eubacteriales Family XIII. Incertae Sedis bacterium
ACAGGGTCGCCCTGTTGCCTTGGACGAATATGAATGTGAATTTGACTGGAAAAATCGCATTCGTGACGAGTTCATAAAAGACTACGTATGTCCGCAAAAGATTACCTATAGCTTCGGATTCGGGCTTTATGATGATAAGCTTGCCTGCAAGAGAGTTCTTATGATCGACCGCACCGGCCATATCGGATATTCGAGCAGGGAACGCGATATACTGAACATCATCGTGGCGCAGTTGGGTAATCTGCATCGGAATTTCTATGCCGAAGTCAGTGACGAATACGCGATTGGCGTGGTAGGCTCGAAGGAGCTGTTGACGGCGAGAGAAACCGAGATCGCGGATATGATTTGCAAAGGGCTTTCGCCCGGAAAAATCGCCCAAGTTATTTTTGTGAGCCGTGCGACTGTATACAAACACATAGCACACATCCATGCCAAATTAGGCGTTTCCAACCGGCAGGAGCTTATTGTTAAATTGCTCCACAGAAAGCAAGAAGCAACTTCAAGCTTACCTGAAGGCGAGTAGCTCGTTCAGCATTGATGTTTTATAGGCGATTGAAACATCAGAACGAACATCAGTTGAATTGCAATCCACCGTCAATAACGAGATGTTGCCCGGTCATATAGGACGAAGCGTCGGAAGCAAGAAAGAGGACGCCCATCGCTATTTCCTCGGGCTTACCGACGCGTCCGATCGGATAGGTCTCCGCGTAGAATTTTGCAGCCGCTTCGCCGGCCGCAAATTCGTGGGTCATTTCCGTATCGATCAAACCCGGATGGATCGTATTCACGCGGATGCCCAACCTCCCCAGTTCCTTTCCGAAGAAATGTGTCAACGACCGGATAGCGCCTTTCGTAGCCGTATAAGCGCCGGCGCCTACCACTTTGTGTGAAGCCGAGGAACCGAGCATGATGATCGAACCCACCCCGCCTTTTGCGCATTCCGTATGTCCGTATTTAATCATGAACCATATACCGTCGAGATTGATATTGTTGACTTTGCGCCAATTCTCCGTGTCAAAGACGACATTGAAATCGCCCGGAACCAGCTTGCCGGGGATTCCTGCGGTCAGCACCATGATATCCAAACGACCGAACTTTTCAATACAGGCTTCAACGGCGGCTTTGCAGTTGCTTTCCTCGGAAACGTCGCATTGCTTGTACCCGATGTTTTTATCGGACGTCCCAATCGCAGACGCGACTTTCTCGAGATTTTCTTTGTTCCAATCCACGAGAAACACTTTTGCGCCCGCTTCCGACAACGCCATCGCCGCCGCGCCGCCGATTCCGTGAAGGCTCGTACCCGTGATCAACGCGACACGACCGGTTAGATCGAATTTATCAAAAAATTTCATTGTATATTCTCCACAAATGTATCGCATTCACTTTCGTACCTGTTTCAATCATGTTCCTCGGATAATAAAACAATCCCATGCCGCCTCTGTTCATGATTACAGAGGCGGCATATAAATACCGGCCGTCGTTTTTTTTAGGTACCTGACGACTCGGCTTTCTTCAGGTCATCGCCTTCCAACTTTTTAAGCGGCAACGCGAATATGAAATCCATCACAGAGATCGTAGACGTAACAATCAATAAGGTCTTAAATCCGGCGTCCGGGCCCAGGGTAGCGACGATGGCTGTAAAGATACAGATACCGACGGTTGAGCCGAGCGTCCCTCCCAGCTGTATGATAGAATTGCCCAAGGGCCTTATCTCCTCCCGAAGCTGGATCTGCGGCGCGACGGCGGGCGTGACGCCGCCGACGACCGAATAGATGCCGCCGACGCCCATGATGATGTAGACGACCCATATAGGCGAATCCGGCAGCAGGAAAAAGAACAGCGACAGCTGTACCGCAAGTCGGAGCAATCCGCCGAAATACATGACGGTTTCGCGGGCGGTGCCTGTGGACGCTATATATTTACCGAATACAGGCCCGAGAATGATCCCCGCGACCGCATACATGGCGGAAGCGACCCCCGCTTCGGTGGGCGTTTTGCCCATGACATACAACATATATGTGGGCAGGAATACGCTCGGTCCCATTGCGGAGAACGTGAAGCAGGTATTGATCGCGAACAACATCAGGGTATTCCTGTCCTTGAGAACCGGTATTGGGATGAAGGCCTCCGTTCCCTTGCGCCGTATAACTGTGATCAGCGAAATCAGGGACACGACGACGATTCCTATCAGGATAAGATTGGGTACGCTGCCCCACGGCATATAGTTAATCATGGACAGCATGCAGACGAGTCCCGCCAGAAAGGTCATGACGGAAACGGCGCCCGCGTAGTCGAAGCTGCCTTTGATCACCGCAAGGGACGCGCCATCTTCCTTGGTGACCCGGGCCCCTGTCGCCGAAAGGATCGTAACAAGTACATACAATGCCCCTATGATGACGTACATAAAGCGCCAGCCTATCGTATCCACGACGATGCCCGTGAACAAGGGTCCCGCAAGCAATCCAACACCCTGCATCAACGCTACAAAGCCAAGGAGGGTTCCCGCCTTTTTTCTATCGTACATATCCCGGATCAGCATATAGCCGATGCAAAAAATCGCGCCGGATGCAAATCCATAGAACAGGTTCGGAATGATGACACCCCACATGCTCGTAGCCAACACCCGCAGGAATACGATGACTACGGCGCTTGCCAGGGAAGCAAGGAGAAGCGGATATTTGAGGTGCGGTTTCTTGGCGCACAGATACCCGAACAGAGGCATAATGGCGATACCGAGGATGGACGAAATCGACATAGACATCGGCCAGATATCAGCTCCGCCGATTTCCTCGGCGGCTACCGGCAGGATGACCGATCCCCCTGTGGAGTCGATAATCATGGTGATCATACCCAAGTAGACCGTCCAAACAGTACGCATCTTCCTGCCCGGTGAATTAGCTTGATACGGATTCATTTTTCTCTCCTTTCTGCTTATGCAATCGGCCGCGCAACGCATATTCAATGCGTATGCGGCATATTATTGGCCCATTTGGCTCATATCGACGTCTGCCATCGAGCGGAAGAGATTGCTCTCGCCGTCCCAATCCACAGCCCATCCCTTCACGATCTGGCTCATGAAGTCCATTTGGGGATTCAATTCGATGTAGTATCCCGCCGTTTCCCGCGCGTCGACGTAGGCGAACGGAAATTCGGCCATGTCGTAGTTGTACATCTGAACGGGAACGCCGTACTCCGCGAATTCCTTCACCGCAGCCTCCACGTCGCTGACGCCGAAGCATATATGATGGAAACCGTAGCGACCGTTCTCCGTCAGATAAGACTCGTTATCGGAATTCTGTTGGATGATCTCGACGGATATGTCCTTCCACCAACCCGTGTAGATCGTCATATTTGTCGTCACCTTTTCGCCGTGGAAGTAGGTGTAGGAGTCGTTGTTCTCCAGTGCGATGTAGGGTCCCGATCCGTAGAGCTCGTGGTGCGCCTGCGCGAAAGCCTTCGCGTTCGGCACATAGAAACCCAGATGATAAAGCGGCGTATGCTTCGATACGATTTTTGAAACGTCCATTCGCGTACTCCTTTCATGAACAGAGAGAAATATAAAGTAAATAATTGCAGCTGCCGGATTGGACGGAATGGGTAGTCAGAGTCATGAAGCAGTCCATCCCGTCCCAAACCGCATCGAGCCGTCCGGATGTTTCGCGTTATTTCATATCCGGATACTTCTGCTCAATAGTGTTCACAAACTTGTCGAACTCGCTTTCATCCATACCCCAACCGTGTTTCTCCTCGGGATAGGTTTTGGTCTTGATGTCGGTGTCAAACTCCTTGAAAGCCTCGATCGAGTCCTCAAAATAGGATCGATAGTACTTTGCGTGTTTTGGCATCGTGGAAGTGGGCTGGAATCCGAGCAGATCGTAAATAACAAGCTCGGAACCGTCCGCAGCGCCGCCTGCAGCCACGGAAATCACGGGGACGCGCAATTTTTTCGCGATATAGTCCGTCACTTCGCGGGATGTCAGTTCGATCGTCATGGCCGCCATACCACATTCCTGATACTCATAGGCCATGCGGAAGACCGTCATGGCGTCCTCGGCGGTCTTACCTACGCGCGAATAGTTGCCGAACCATCCGACCTGCCATCCCGACAGGCATCCGACGTGCCCGATCACCGGTATCCAGTTGTCCGCCATATACTGCAGCGTATCGTTCGTGACCGCCATGGGCATAACGCTGTCCGCGCCGTCCGTCAAGAGCTCGCCCGCAAACTCGACCGCGGTGTATTTGTCCGGATGCTTCGTAGTCTGCATGACGGCGTTAAGGCAGATGTTCGGCGCCATCTGCCGAATCAATCTCGTATGCCACTTGACGCTCTCGTCACGGCCCGCGCAGCTTTCACCCGGCCCGAGATAACGGACGAGATCGACGCCAGCCCTCTCGCAGGCGGCCACCCAAAGCGGGTCACAGCTCGCGGTGCCTACCATCGAAATCATCTTGCCCTCGTCCTTCATTTTTTGGAGATGATAGATCGTTTTCCTCCCTGTTGACATTGGCATTGCTTGCGGTTCTTTTCCTGCCATTTTTTTCTCCTTTCTCAATTGTTGTACGTCTGTTTTTTCTCTTGTTGTAACGGATTTTTGCGATAACGATTACGTGTCTTTCACTTCATCTTCACGGAGAGAAGGCCGTCGCCGGTGATTTGTTATCCCACGCCGCCTCCGAAATGATTTGTTACGCCGTTCAACTCCTCCATCGTCCACTTCGCGCTGAGACCGTAGTCGAGCGAAATGATTTCCCCGGTCATGTAACTGAACAAATTGCTGCCTATTGCGACCATCGGATATCCCATTTCGGCAGCCGATGCCCAGTGGCCGTCCCAGCTTTCATGGAACAATTTTTCCAGGATCCTGCGACCCTCCTCGGCGTCGTCCGTGCCGCTCGTGAACCGGTTGAACTCATCCGTCAGTCCGGTGATCGTAGTACCGGGATTGATGCAGTTCAAGCGAATTTTTCGTCCTATGTACAGGGGGTCATGCGCCCGGTACACGGTATAAAAATCCATACAGCGCTTTGAGAAACAATAGGCGTCCGTCAGTTTGTCCGGATTCGCCTCATACCAGGCCACGATGCCGTCATAATCCCCGATATCTATAACTTCCCTGCAGATCTTAAAATCCTTTTGCCAGTTGAAGCCGCCGTTTGAGGAAATAAGCGTGACGGAGCCTCTGTCCGGGATCCTGCCCAACAGGGCTTCCGCCATGTACATCACGCTGAGAAAATTGACCTTCTGAACAAGCAGGTGGTTGTCGCTCGTCTGCGCCATCCCCTGGCAGAGGAACAGCGCGTCGATATGCTGCGGCAGCTCGGCAATCAGCGCATCTATATTGCGCTTGTCGCCAAGGTCTGTGTTATATCTTTTCTCGACGGGTACTTGTATCTTTTTTTTGTTGGCGATGGCATATACCTTCGCTCCGAGTTCCGTCAGCAATGCCGCGGCGGCTTCGCCCATACCGGAACTGGCGCCCGATACGACGACCGTCTTGCCGTCGAAGCCGAACAGATCTTTGCTATTCATAGTCCATCCCTCTCCCTTGTGACTCAGGCGTGGCGTATGACGACCTTTTGCGCTTCTGTGGCTGTGCCGGCCATCTCTATGGCGTCGCAGATTCGCTCAAGCGGGTACTCGTGCGATACGAGGGATGCGAGTTGGTACTTCCCCGATTTCATCATCGCGAAGATATCTTTGGCAGCGTCAAAAATATCCAATACCCCGCAGCCCTTGATCATCCAACTGTTGTAGCAGAGTGATACAAAATCCATCGTCACGGGTTCGTGATGTACGCCCACGATACCGATGGTAGCGCCGCGTTTGGCCAGGGAGGCTATGCTATCGACGACAGGCTGTACGCCTGCACAATCCATGAGTATATCTGCGTTACAGAAACCGGCGCCGAATCCTTCTCCTGCACCGAACTCCGCAATGACTTTGTCCTTCCATCCGTCTTCGGATGTATTGACGGTGAGGATGCCAAAGCTTCTTGCTCTTTCGAGCCTGGTCTCCGCGATATCTGCGATCATGACCTTATCGCAACCGTACCACCGGAGCATGATCGCGGCGCTCATGCCGATGATGCCTGCGCCGAATACGATCGCCGTCCTTCCGGGGCCGGGATCCGTAAACGCCGCGCCGCGCGTCCCGATCACGAAGGGTTCAAAGAGTACCGCCTCTTTAAGAGGGAGGTCGTCCGGTATCCTGACGTAGCTGTAGCCTTCTTCACAATCCAAAATTTTGAGATATTCGGAAAATCCGCCCACAGATGCCATGCGCGCAAAGCTGCGGTGCGCAAATCCCATATTCGGGAAAACGTGATCGCCCACCTTCAAGCAGGTGACGTTCTTCCCCACCTCGACGACCTCACTGATCATCTCATGTCCAAACTCGTCACCCGGATAAATCATATGCGCCTCACCGCCCGATTGGTAGGAGCCAATATCGGAACCGCAGACGCCGGCCATCAGATTTTTGATGATGACGTCGTTATCCCCGCATACAGGATATTCCTTTTCTTCTACTTTCACATCTCCCGCCGCGTGGTATATAGCCGCTCTGTATGTTTTTTTGCTCATGTTACACCTCCTCCGGAATATAAAAACTTCAACTCACGAAAAAATTATAAGAGAGGAATAAATAGCGATAAATACTCAATTGTAAGTATTTATCGTCGTGCGCGGTATTCATTCCATATCTATGACAACCTTGATCGCTTGCTTGCGATCTGCAGCCATTGTCAGCGCTTCCTGAATATCGTCCAGCTTGTAATGATGCGTTATGATTTCCTTCATGTACGTCCGTCCGGACGCAAGATTGTCAATGACCTCACGGATGTCCGCATCATCATAAGCGCAGGAGCCGCGGATGATGACCTCGGAGCTCATGACTTGGACGAGCGGCACGGGTGTCGGATTCATATTGACGCCGACGACCGACAGCTGAGAAAAACGTTTCTGCATCCTGAGAAAATCATCCACGATATTCGGCGCGCCCGCGCAATCCACGACTATATCTATATCCAGAACGGGGAAACCGACGCGACCGGTCGATTCACCAAAAACCTCTTTGAGAAATTCAAACTCGTCCACCTCGGAGATATTGCATACGACCGCCCCCATTTTTTCAAGTAGCGCGCGCTTAGTATCGTTGCGAACGATAGCGACCGGATTGATGCCCTGCGCGCACAGCCCGCTGATGCAGCTGAGTCCTATCGTGCCGACGCCGTACACGACGACATGGTCGCCCGGCTTCGCGTTGGGTACGTTCTTGCCGTGCGTTCCCACGGCGAAGGGTTCGATCAACGCCGCTTCATCGTAGGACAAACCGTCCGGAAGCAGATAGATGCTCTTACCAAGCTCCGCGTCAGGTACGCGTATATACTCGGAAAAACCCCCGAGCATCATGGAACGCCCCGTCGGGCAGGCCTCCATCGGATTGATGAACACGCGGTTGCCGACATCGAGGCTCTTTACCTCACTGCCTACCTCCGTCAGGTATCCGGCGGTCTCATGCCCGTATTCGGCGTCCTTATCTATTCCGATTCCCGATACGTCGGATCCGCAAATACCGGAACGAACAGTTTTCATGATCACATCCCTCGGTCCACATTCCGGTTTATCCATTTCAACAACGCTTGTGATTCCCTTATCGTGCAATACTGCGGCATTCATTTTCATGACGGTCTCCTTCCCTTGACAAAAAAGCTGTTTCGATAACTTATTGCTGTTCGCTGCCGAGGTAATAAAAGTAGCATAATGTTTCGTGTTTTCAAATTCCTAATGTTAGGTATCTGAGAGGGGGAAGCGAACGCGCCGTGCAGGGGTAATAATTCACAGTTTTAAGTATTTCCTTTGCTGATTTGACGTTTATATAATGAACTTAAATAGAGTGATTGCTTGCAGTAACAAGAGCAATCGGAAGTGTGAAAGGAGAATGATTATGGGTAAAGAGCCACCTAGTGTATTGCACGGGAAGGACAAGAAGTACATCTGGCACCTTCAGCAGATGAAGGACAAGGGTGAAAAGATAACGATGGTCGGGACTGCCATATTCGATCCGTTTTGGGTAGCCCTCTGCGAGAATGCAGGCGTTGATTTGGTTCGTTATGTTTCACCCGGCGTAGATACCACGGATCGTATGAAAAACATGATAAGCCACACGCGGAATATCCGCGCGCTCGCTCCGAACATTTGCTTGAATGCCGTCATGCAGACCCCGGAGCACGCCGACAAGTATACGGCTGTCAAAGTCGCCGGTCTGCTGATGTCGGACGGCGTTGATTCGGTGATGCCAATGGCGGTGACGAACGATACTCTCGCGTATATGACCCAGAACTATATCCCCGTATTCGGGCACGTCGGTTGTCTTTCGGGCTGGCAGGCGGCGCTTTTCGGAGGATACAGGCGCGTCGGTAAGACAGCGGAGGACGCGATGGATGTATTCCGTATGGCCTATGAGTATCAGGAGAATGGTATGTCCGGTATGACCATTGAGTTGACGTCGATCGAGGTCACGAACGCCATTGCGAAGAAGCTCCGCATTCCCGTCATCAATGTTGCCGCAGGCGGCGCTGCGGACGGATCGGAGATGGTGATCACCGACCTTCTCGGTTTCCAACCCAAGGAGTTTATGCCGGCCCACTCGAAATGCTATCGCGAGTATTTCGCAGACGGGATTAAAGCATTCGCCGAATTCAAAGCGGATGTCGATAGTGGTGCCTATCCCGCGCCCGAACACGGATGGAATATGGACGAGAAGGAACTCGACAAATTCCTGAATGAGTTGGAGCAAAAGTATTAGGAAGCCATCCGGAACCGCGTTTCGGATACAGAACAAAGCGCCTCCTATGATGCGGTTCAACGTCATAGGAGGCCTTTTATACCAACAGATGGAGAAAAAACTACCGCGCGACAGTATTATTGCAGTCGCAATCATGATTGCAGGCGGGTTTATCACGATCCTGAATCAAACCGTCATAGGGCCGGCTTTGCCCGATATCATGAATGAATTTCATATTACGGCTTCAGAAGGACAATGGCTTTCTTCTATTTACGTACTGCTCAACGGGTTGATGATTCCGCTGAGCGCGTATTTGATCGACCGGTTTACGACGAGACAAGTGTATATGACTTCACTCGTCGTTTTCGCGCTGGGGACTTTCCTCGGCTCGCTTGCGCCCGGGTTCGCCCAACTGCTCGCGGGTAGGGCCATACAGGCTGCCGCCGCCGGTGTTCAGCTCACGCTTGGCTCGGTTCTGGTGATGCGCATTTTCCCTCTTGAACGGCGCGGATTCGGGTTTGGCGTCTACTCTATCGTGATCAGCTCCGCTCCCGCCATCGGCCCGACCGTTTCGGGATGGCTCGTAGACGCCTTTGGCTGGCGTTCTGTTTTCTACACTATTACACCGTTTGTCGTCGTCCTTATGATCGTTGCGTTGGTCACGCTTCGCAATGTCGGGGAAACGCTCAAGACCACTTTTGACGCGCCGTCTTTTCTGTTAGCCGTCGTCGCTTTCGGCGGGCTTCTCTACGGGTTTACCGAGGCGGGAAATGCCGGCGGGATTTTGTCCCCAAGAGCCATCGTCCCTATCATCATAGGCGCGGTTTGTCTCGTCGTATTTGCGCGGCGGCAGCTTCGTCTGAAGGAACCGCTGCTGCATATTGAAACGCTCAAAACGCGTAGATTTGCCATTTCAATTGTCATCATTACCTTGCTGGGCGCGGGTATGTTTTCGGTATCGGCGGTCATCCTTCCTCTGTTTCTCATCGACATACAAGGAAAGAACGCTCTGATAGTGGGCTTGATAATGATACCCGGCGCTACGCTGCAAGCGATTTCAAACCCTTTCGTCGGAAAGCTGTTTGATCGGTTCGGCCCGAGGCACTTGAGCATTTGCGGTACCGGTATACTGTTTGCCGGAGCCGTTGTGATGGCCTTTCTTCAAAGCGGCGCGCCGCTTATGCATACCGTGATCGGCTATACTCTGTATATGTGGGGAATCGCATTTGTATTCATGCCGATTACGATTTGGGGCGTCAACTCACTGCCGGACAGCTTCATTGCTCATGGCAATGCGATCGGCAATACCGCCCGGTTGGTCGGCAGCGCCATCGGGATCCCTTTATTCGTTTCCATCATGACGATCGTATCCTCAAAAAGCGGCGTCGCCGCAGGGGACGTTGCAATTGAGGGAATCAACGCGGCTTTTGCCGGCATTGCAATTCTTTATCTGGTCACGCTGATCGTCATCATTGCGACGGTCCGAAACACGAAAAATAAGGGTGGTTGACGTTCAAATATTAAGGATAAAAAATGAAAAACCGGTGACAATTGATCGCGCCGTGCCACGATCAATTCATAGTTTTGAGTATTCACATTGCTGATTTACCGTTTATATAATGAGCTTGAATAGAGTGATCCCTCGCAGCTGTCGAGAGTGATCGAAAGAAAGAAAGGAGCGTCAACATGGCCGTAAAAGAACCCAGCGCAATGGTGTTTGGAGGAGTAAAGAAGAAGCACGTCATTGACCTTCAAAGAATGAAAAACCGAGGCGAAAAGATAACGATGGTCGGAACCGCCGCTTGCGATCCTTTATGGGTGGCGGCATGCGAAAGAGCCGGTGTTGACTTGGTGCGCTACGTCGCGCCCGGCGAGGATTCCTTGCTTCGCATCGAAAACAATCTCTCACATACGCATATGATCCGACAACTGGCGCCGAGCGTATGCACGAACATTGTCATGCATTCGGAGGAACACACGGATCCGATCACGGCCACCAAATACGGAACCCGCTATATGACGGAAGGCGCGGATTCCGTATTTCCCATTGGCGTAACGAACGAATGCCTTGAGTATTTGACCAAAAATCATATTCCCGTAATCGGTCATGTGGGTCTGTTTACCGATTGGAAGGTGGGACTCCACGGCGGCTATATCCGTATCGGCAAAACCGCGGAGGACGCACTGGGCGTTTGGAGAATGGCATATGAGTATCAAGAGTGCGGGATGAAAGGCATGACCATTGAGATGACGTCCGCACAAGTCACAAACGCCATCGCAAAGAAGCTCCGCGTTCCCGTCATCAATGTTGCGGCGGGAGGTGTTGCGGATGGCTCCGAGCTCGTCATCTTCGATCTCCTCGGATTCCAGCCCCGCGCCACGATGCCGAAGCACGCGAAATGCTACCGTGAGTTCTTCGACGAAGCCATCAAGGCATTCAGCGAGTTCAAAGCGGATGTCGACAGCGAGGCATATCCCGCACCCGAGCATGGATGGAACATGGATGAAAAGGAATTCGACAAGTTCATGAACGAGTTGGAACAGAAGTATTGAACACCCATCCGAAATCATATTCCGGATACGAAACAAAGCGCCTCCTATGATGCGGTTCAACGTCATAGGAGGCCTTTTACAGCTTGATAAGCCTGAACGTGTGAATGCCTAAAATTATGTATTTACGGACCCAAACTCGGGTTTATATAATACACCATACAGAAGGGTGACGGCGCGGTAGACGGGAACCTCGAAAATATATGTGCTGCAAAGGCATGTGTAGAGAGCAAGGTTCCCCTACATCCCTGCCGTACTGTCACCCTGATTTACGAAAACGGAGGAAAAAGAGAACATGAGCTACAAATCGGACATCGAGATAGCGCAAGAAACATCGATAGAGCCCATTTGGGAGATCGGTGTCACGGCGGGCATAGAGGAGGAGTATCTGGAGCCGTATGGGGCTTACAAGGCGAAGGTGGACTATGGCCTACTCCGCGATCTGGACAAACGGCCGGACGGCAAGCTGATCCTCGTGACGGCCATCACGCCCACGCCGGCTGGCGAGGGCAAGACGACGACCACGGTCGGCCTCGCGGACGGGCTTCGGAAGATCGGCAAGAAGAGCGTCGTGGCGCTCCGCGAGCCTTCGCTCGGTCCCGTGTTCGGCGTCAAGGGCGGCGCGGCCGGCGGCGGCTACGCGCAGGTCGTGCCGATGGAGGACATCAACCTGCACTTCACGGGTGACTTCCACGCGGTCGGCGCTGCGAACAATCTGCTCGCGGCCATGCTCGACAACCATATCCATCAAGGGAACGCGCTTGGCGTCGACACAAGGCGCATCACCTGGAAGCGCTGTGTGGACATGAACGACCGCCAGCTCCGCTCCGTCGTTGACGGCCTGGGTGGGAAGACGAACGGCGTCCCGCGCGAGGACGGTTTCGACATCACCGTGGCTTCGGAGATCATGGCGGTGCTGTGCCTGTCGAAGAATGTCCGTGACCTGAAGGAACGACTCGGCCGCATCATCGTCGCGTACAGCCTCAAAGACAAACCTGTGACGGCCAAGGATCTTAAGGCGCAGGGGGCGATGGCCGCCCTACTGAAGGATGCGCTGAAGCCCAACCTCGTGCAGACGCTCGAAGGCACTCCCGCCTTCGTACACGGCGGGCCCTTCGCGAACATCGCGCACGGGTGCAATTCCGTCACGGCCACGCGCATGGCCATGAAGCTCGGGGATTATGCCGTGACGGAGGCCGGGTTCGGCGCGGATCTCGGCGCGGAAAAATTTCTTGACATCAAATGCCGCATGGCCGGTATCAAGCCATCGGCGGTGGTCATAGTTGCGACCGTTCGCGCCTTGAAGCATCACGGCGGCGCGAAGAAAGAAAATCTGACGAAAGAGGATACGGAATCGCTGAACGCGGGTCTGCCGAATCTTTTACAACATGCAGATAACATCACCCGGGTGTTCGGACTGCCTGCGGTCGTGGCAATCAACCGTTTCCCCACCGACACGGAAGCGGAGCTTTCGCTCATCGAGGAACAATGCAAGGCGCGCGGCGTCAATGTCGCCCTCTCCGAGGTGTGGAGTTTGGGCGGCGAAGGAGGTATAGAACTCGCGAAGGAAGTCGTCAGCCTCTGTGAGCAAAAGAGCAGATTGAAGCATCCGTACAAAGCGACCGATTCGATAGAAGACAAGCTGAACGCCATTGTCCACAAGGTCTATCGAGGGAATTCCGTCGTGTTTACGGAGGAAGCGAAGAAACAGGCGAAACAGCTGGAATCGTTGGGCTACGGGAATCTTCCGATCTGCGTGGCAAAGACGCAGTACAGTTTTTCCGACAACGCTACGCTGCTCGGCGTGCCGGAAGGCTTCGACGTGACCGTGAGGAATCTCAAGGTTTCAGCGGGCGCGGGATTCATCGTCGCGCTGACGGGCGACATCATGACGATGCCGGGTCTTCCGAAGGTCCCGAGCGCCGAGAGGATCGATGTGGACGACAACGGCAGGATATCAGGGCTGTTCTGATGGGCGCGAACGATCCGAACGAATATATCCGTCTCTCGTGCGCGGAGTTCTCGGAGACGCTCGCGTCGAAAGCGCCCACCCCGGGAGGTGGGGGCGCTTCGGCTCTCATCGGTGCGCTCGGCGCGTCGCTGGGCGCGATGGTCGGCAATCTGACGCTCGGCAAGGCGAAGTACGCGGGCGTTCGGGACGATATCGAGGATCTGCTTTCGCGCGCGGAGCGGCTGCGCGCGCGATTGCTCCGGCTCGTGGGAGAGGACGCCCTGTCCTTCGCGCCGCTTGCGAAAGCGTACGGTCTGCCGTCGGGCACGGATGCGGAGAAGAAGGTCAAGGCCGAAACGCTTGAGGCGGCCCTCAAGATCGCCTGCGACGTTCCCCTCGCGATCATGAGGGCCTGCTGCGATGTGTTTGACCTGAACGAGGAGTAGATGGGATAGGGAAGCCGGCGCGCCGTCAGCGACGCGGGCGCGGGCGCCGTGTTCGGCAAGGCAGCGCTGATCGGCGCGAGCCTCAACGTGTTCATTAACACAAAGTTGATGAAGGACAGAGCCTATGCGACGCGCCTGAACGCGGACGCGGAAGCGTTGGTTTCGGAATACGGAGGAAGGGCCGACGAAGTATACGCAGCGTTCATGGACGGTATGGGACTGAAGAGAGAGTGAAAATGGCAGAGATACTTTACGGAAAAAACGCCGCCGACGCGATGAGAGAGACATTGAAACACGAAACGGAAGCGCTCGCCCTGCAAGGCATCACGCCGATACTCGCGATCGTGAGAGCCGGTGAGCGCGGCGACGATCTGGCCTACGAGAGGGGAGCGATGAAAAGCTGCGAGCGGGCTGGCGTAGGCGTAAGGCGGTTCGTATTGGACGCGGACGTCACGGAGACCGACCTCATAGCCGTCGTCGAAGACATCAACAAAGACGACGCGATACACGGGTGTCTCATGTTCCGCCCTCTACCGAGAGGGATAGACGAGAACCGGGTTCGCAACACCTTGGCGCCGGAGAAGGATGTCGACGGGATCACGGACTTGTCCCTCGCGGGCGTGTTCACGGGTTCCGGCGACGGCTATCCGCCCTGCACGGCTCGGGCCTGCGTCGAACTTCTGGCTCACTACGGGATGGAACTCGCGGGCAAGAGAGCCGTCGTGGTCGGCCGCAGCCTCGTTATAGGCAAGCCGGTAGCCATGATGCTGCTCGAGAAGAATGCCACGGTCACGATCTGTCATTCGAAGACGAAGGACTTGGCGAAGCAATGCCGCGCGGCGGACATTCTCATCGTTGCCGCGGGCAGAGCCGGACTCGTGGACGCGAGCGGCATAAGCCCGGACGGAATCGTTATCGACGTAGGGATCAACGCGGACGAGGACGGCAATCTCCGCGGCGACGTCATAAGGGAAGATGCCGAGCGGGCGAAGGCGTACTCGCCCGTACCCGGAGGCGTCGGCGCCGTGACGACGGCCGTACTCGCGAAGCACGTCGTCGAGGCGGCCAAGGCAAGCCGCAGGGACGGATAGCGGGATGAAAGCCGGCGCCGAAATACTGTCGCCTGTATCGAGGCGGCTCGCGCCAAAGCGTATTCGATCGCGTACCGTAGTAAATCAAGGGCGTGATTTGTTAGAATAATAGGAACGGATGCTGCGATTCGTGACTTGACGGTGTTGGGAGGGAAGGATGTTATGACGGAAAAATCCGCGTTCAGACGAAAAATGCTTGAGAAGCGCGCGTCGATCGATCCGGCGGATCGCTCCGCGGCCGACCTGAAAATCCTGTACGCCGTCACGGCGCTGCCGGAATACCTCGCGGCCGAAACGATCTTTTGTTACGTGAGCGCTGCGGACGAACCGGATACTCGCGCCCTGATGGAGGACGCCCTGACCCGTGGCAAACGCGTCTGCGTGCCGCTCTGCGCGTCTATGGGCGTCATGCACGCGCATGAAATAACAGGATTCGCAGACCTTACGGCCGGCAAGTACGACATACCGGAGCCGAAACCCCACTGTCCGCTCATCCCGCCCGAAGCTATCAATTTTATCGTCGTACCCTGCGTATGCTGCGACAGGGACGGTTATAGGCTCGGTTACGGTGGCGGTTTCTACGACCGTTGGCTGGAGAAATGTTCCGCGCCCTCCGCCGTACTCTGTTTTGAGCGCATGTTGGTTCCCTCTGTCCCGCGTGAGGCGCACGATCGGCGCGCCGATATACTTGTGAGCGATGAGGGAAGCCGCCGAACACAAGGATAAACCGACGTGCGGACTCGCCATCACTGATCGGCTCTAAAAATCCCTTGTATCACCCCGTGCGTTAAGGTAAAATATCTATTGCGCGCGGTTTGTTGCTTTGTTTAAATAATAGAAGGGAAGAGAAGATGAAGGGTTATTCCAGCGATCAGATCAGGAACGTAGTGCTGCTCGGCCACGGCGGCAGCGGTAAGACCACCATCGTCGAGTCCTCGCTCGCAAAGACGGGCGCCGTGTCGAGGATGGGCCGGGTTGAGGACGGGAACACGATCTCCGACTACGAAAAAACGGAGATAGATAAGGGCTACTCGATAGCCGCGACCGTCGTACCCGTCGAGTATGGCAAGAATAAGATCAACTTCATCGATGCGCCCGGATTCTTCGACTTCGCGGGCGAGGTGGCGGGCGCGGTGCGCGCGGCGGAGGCCGCCGTCGTCGTCGTCGACGCGTCAGCCGGCGTGCAGGTCGGCACGGAGAAGGCGTGGGACATCTGCCGGAAATTCTCGCTGCCGAGACTTTTCCTCATCAATAAAACGGATAAAGAAAATGTGGACGTCGCGCAGGTGATGGCGGATTTGAAAGCAAAATTCGGCGCGTCGGTCGCCTCGCTCGACGACCGCGATGAACTCATGGAGGCTGTCGCTGGTACGGACGAGGAGCTCCTCGACAAATATCTTGAGGAAGGCGAACTGCCCGAGGCCGATTTTGTGAGGGGTCTGGCGGCTGGCATCGCGGCTGGCGATGTCGTCCTTGTGTACAAGGCCTGCGCGACGAAGCAGGAGGGTATAACGGAATTCCTCGACGCGATAGTGAAGTATGTACCAGCGCCGACGGAGCGAGCGCCTTATCCCGCGCGGGATGCGTCGGGCTCGGAAATTACGGTCGCCCCCGACCCGGCGGGACCGCTCGCTGCCTTCATATTCAAGACCATATCCGATCCTCAGAGCGGCAAGATAAGTTTTATCAAGGTCGTCTCGGGTAAGGTCACGAAGGGCGTGGAAGTCTACAACGTGAACGCGGAGAAGCCCGAGAAGCTCGGCGCCATTTCCTTCATGCGCGGCAAAACTCAGTCCGAGGCGCCCGAGGTGGCGACGGGCGACATCTTCGCGGCGGCCAAATTGCAGTTTGCGCATACGGGCGATACCCTGACGGACAAATCCAAGACGGTGAAGTTCCCACCCGTGGAATTTCCCGAGCCGACGCTCATCACGGCCATCGTGCCGAGAGCGAAGGGCGAGGAAGAGAAGATCGGCAACGGCCTGACTAAACTCCGCGACGAGGATCCGTCGTTCGAGGTCGAGCACAACGCGGAGACAGGGCAGATCCTTCTGAAAGGGCAGGGGGAGATACAGATTGGCGTCATCACTACGAAGTTGAAGGAGCGCTTCAAGGTTGAGGTGGATCTCGTAGAACCCAAGGTTCCGTACCGCGAGACGATCAGGGGCACTGCCGACGTGCAGGGCAAGCACAAGAAGCAGACGGGCGGCGCGGGTCAGTACGGCGACGTGCATATTCGGTTTTCGCCCTCGGCGGAGGAGTTCGAATTTAGTGAGGAACTGTTCGGCGGATCCGTACCTAAACAGTACGTACCCGCTGTTGAGAAGGGGCTGAAGGAAAGCGTACAGAAGGGGCCGCTTTCGGGAAGCAAGGTCGTGAATATCAAAGCCGTGCTGTACGATGGTTCGTATCACGACGTGGATTCCAGTGAAATGGCCTTCAAGGTGGCGGCCGCCCTCGCTTTCAGAAAGGGCATGGAGGAGGCGAGGCCCATCCTGCTCGAGCCCGTACAGCACGTCGAGATACTCGTCCCCGACGAGTACATGGGCGACGTCATGGGCGACATGAACAAGCGCCGTGGCAAGATACTCGGCATGGAGCCGCAGGCCGGAGGCGGTCAGAAGCTTGTCGCCGAAGCGCCGCTCGCCGAGCTGTTCAAGTACGCGATCAATCTGCGCTCGATGACGCAGGCGAGGGGTAGCTTCACGATGCGCTTTGAGCGCTACGAGGAGGTTCCCGCAAATATAGCGCAGAAGATCATCGCGAACTACAAGTCTGGGCAGGAGTCCGACTGAGAAAACTCTGATAATGGACACGATGGGGACGTGTTTTCTTGTCCGCATCGTGTCCATTATGTCCCTGTTTATTACAGATTATAACCCGGCACAAAAGCGAGAATGATGTTGCGCTTCTGTCGTCGCCACCGTTTGTGTTTTTACTCCTGCTCCGTTTCGCGGGCGACTATGGCGTCGGCGTTGTACTTCTTGCGCAGTTTGGGCTTCTCTATCTTGCCGGTCGGGTTGCGCGGCACGTCGTCGAAGATGACGCGGCGCGGTCTCTTGTACCTCGGTAGACCCTCGGCGAAGGCGTAGATGTCGTCCTCCGTCGCCTCAATTCCTTTTTTTAGTTCTACTATGGCCGCGGCGACCTCTCCGAGCCTGTGATCCTCTATGCCTATGACGGCGACGTCCTTTATCTTGTCATAGCCGCGAAGGAAGTCCTCGACCTGTACGGGGTAGATGTTTTCGCCGCCCGTGATGATGACGTCCTTCTTGCGGTCGACGAGGAAGATGAAGCCGTCCTCGTCCTCCATCGCCATGTCGCCCGTGTAGAGCCAGCCGTCTTTCAGCGCGGCGGCCGTGGCCTCGGGATCCCGGTAATATTCCTTCATGACGCCCGGACCCTTGACGATGAGTTCGCCGACTGCGCCACGCTGGACGTCCTCGCCGTCCTCACCGACTATGCGCGTCCGCCATTCATGGCCCGCTTTGCCTATCGCGCCGACCTTGTGGATGTTCTCGATGCCGAGATGGACTGAGCCGGGTCCGATAGATTCGGACAGGCCGTAATTCGTGTCGTATTCGTGGTCAGGGAAATGCTTTTTCCACCGTCTGATGAGGCTCGGGGGGACGGGCTGCGCGCCTATGTGCATGAGGCGCCACGCGCTCAGGTCGTAGTTCGCGATGTCGATGTGACCGTCCTCGATGGCGTCGAGGATATCCTGCGCCCATGGCACGAGCAGCCAGACTATCGTCGCCTTTTCGTTCGCCGCCGTCTCGACGACCCAGCGCGGATCCGTACCCTTGAGGATGACGGAGTAGCCGCCGGACATGAGGCTGCCGAACCAGTGCATTTTCGCGCCCGTGTGGTAGAGCGGCGGAATGAGAATGAATACGTCTTCCTTCTGTTGGTGGTGATGAGCCTGTTCTGTGACAGCGGCCGAGAAGAGGCTCGACTGCGTGTGCAGTATCGCCTTCGGCATACCCGTTGTGCCGGAGGAGTAGTAGATGGCCGCATCGTCGTCCTGCGCTATCTCCACTTCCAGCTTCGCGGGCGGATAATCCTGTATCATGCCCTCGAAGCTCTCCGCGTAGTCCGGCTTGTCCATGCCGAGAAAGATGAAATCCCGTATGTCCTTCAGCTCGTCCAACACCGCGCCGACGCGCTCCGTGAACTCGCGCCCGAATATGAGGACGCTGGCGTCCGCGAGGTTGATGCAGTAGGATATCTCCTCCGCCGTATAGCGGAAATTCAGTGGGACGGCGACAGCGCCCGTCTTGAGCGTACCGAAGTATATCGGCAACCAGTCGATGCAGTTCATGAGCAGTATGGATACCTTGTCGCCTTTCTTCACGCCCTTGCTGATGAGCAGGTTCGCGAAGCGGTTCGCGAGGTCGTCGAACTCCTTCCACGTCAGTTCTTTCCGGTAATGCGGGTCGTGTCCCGTCTCGACCAGCTCGTATTCCTGCCAACGCAGGTTTTCCGCGTCGTCCTGAATGGGATTTAGCTCGGTCAAGGCCACATCGTTGGGATAGTTCTCAGCGTTTCTCTCCAATAAATCAATCAATAACACGGCTGTTTCCTTTCTCTCCTCCAAGTGGAATCATAGAAAACGCGATAGAAGCATTCTACCACATTTTACGCTTAATAGGCTGTGCCGACGCCCACTAGGTCAAACGGAAATTGGCGGGTCAGAGGTGGATTGGCGACTGAATAGTTTTTATTTAACCACTGAACAGTCAGGTGGATTGAAACAGCGTATTTTCGCGATAGGGGAAAAGATCATTCCCCCGTGAATTTTGCCTCTGTCTTATTCAGGAACGCCTGCATACCGATATGCCTGTCTTTCGACGCGGCTACGCTCACGGCGGCTTCCGTTTCGACGACGAACCCCGTCTTCAAGTCCGTTTCGAGTCCACGCCCTATCGCGAGCAGAGATCGGCTGACGCCTATCGGTGATTTGGTAATGATGAGGCGCGCGAGTTTCTCAGCCTCGGCGAGCAACTCATCGGCCGCGTATACCTTTTCGACGAGTCCGATGCGCAACGCCTCGTCCGCTCCTATTATTTCAGCCGTCGTTATCAGATAGTTCGCCATGCCCTTGCCGACGAGGCGGGGCAGACGTTGTGTACCGCCGAACCCGGGCATGATGCCAAGGTTCACCTCGGGTTGTCCGAATTTTGCCTTGTCGGACGAAAGTCTGATGTCACAGGCCATAGCGAGTTCACAGCCCCCGCCGAGGGCGAATCCGTTCACCGCCGCGATGACGGGTTTGGCGAAGTCGTCGATAAGATTCATGACGCCGACACCTCTGAGGAAATAATCGCGCAGTTTGAAATCGTCGAGGCTTTCCATCTGAGCGATATCAGCGCCGGCGACAAAGGATCTGCCTTCGCCCGTCAGTATGACGGCCTTCACGGTGTCGTCCGCGCCGGCGGCCATAAACACCGCTTCGAGTTCGTCCAGAACGGTGATGTTCAGCGCGTTCAGCGCCTCGGGTCTGCTCACCATGACGAAGGCTACGCCATCTTTTACTTCATACCCTATGGTTTCATATGTGCTCATTGCTTCTCCATTCCGCTTTCACACGGCGACACAAAACCCTTCAAGGGGGGTTTACGGCAGTCGCCCGTCAGTAAAAATTTCTGAAAATATTATAACATGTAAGAGCGCATTCCTTGCGCTTAGGGCGGGGGTGTAGTATTATAGTTGAGTTGCGGGACTCGTTATCCGTCGGCATCGAAGACGGCGCGCCGTCCGCAACGTATACGTTACCCCTGCTGAGCCGTTCGACGCTTCGGCGACCGCCCGGCAGGCGGCATATGATACCCGCGCTACGCTGATGTGCGGGGCAGAGAGGAGCATGGACTGATCGACAGCGCGAAAAAGGCCGAAATCATCGACGAATTTGGAACGAACGACGGCGACACGGGTTCTCCTGAGGTGCAGGTGGCGATACTGACGTACCGCATCAACGACCTGAACGAGCACCTGAAGATCCACAAAAAGGATCACCATTCGAGACGGGGTCTCCTGAAGATGGTCGGGCAGCGGCGAAACCTACTGAACTATCTGAGGGACAAGGATATCGAACGTTACCGGACGCTGATATCGCGGCTTGGACTCAGAAAATGACGGTATACGCAAAGACGGGGTTCGCCTCGCCTTTGTTTATTTCTTAATTTGTTTTGCCTGACGCGTGTTCTGTGGGGAATACCACGCGCGTGCAGGGCGATGTTGTAGTGGAGAGAAGGAAACAGAAAGGTAAAAAGGTAGTGCAGAATGAGGTTTGAAGATTATAAGTCGTTCCGGACGGCGGTCGGCGGTCGGCTCATGGTGGCCGAGATCGGCAAGGTGGCGGAGCAGGCGAACGGAGCTGTTACGATCAGGTACGGCGAGACGGTCGTGAACGTGACGGCATGTATGGCGAAGACACCGCGTGAGGGGATCGATTTTTTCCCGCTCAGTTGCGAATACGAGGAGAGGATGTATGCCGCGGGAAAGATCCCGGGAGGTTTTATCAAGAGGGAAGGACGCCCGTCTGAGAAGGCGACGCTGAACGCGCGTCTCATGGATCGGCCGCTCCGGCCGCTGTTCCCGAAGGGGTTCAGGAACGATGTGCAGGTCGTGGCGACCATACTGTGCGTTGACCCCGACTGCCCGCCCGAGATGGCGGCGATGGTCGGCTCGTCGATAGCGCTCTCCGTATCGGACATCCCGTTTGACGGGCCTACGGCGTCGGTCATCATCGGACTTATCGACGATCGGTTTATCGTCAATCCGACGCTGGAGCAGCGCGCCGAGACGAAGCTGAGCCTGACGGTCAGCGGCACGCGCGACGCCATCATGATGGTTGAGGCGGGCGCGCAGCAGGTTCCCGAGGAGAAGATCATCGACGCGCTGTTGTTCGCGCACGACGAGATCAAAAAGATAATCGAGTTTATCGACGAGATAGTGGAGTCTGTCGGCAAGGCGAAGATAGAGGTCGCGGACGCGTCTGCGCCCGCGGAGATCGCGGAGCCGGTCAGAGCTTACGCGCGTGACAAAATGCGCGAGGCTATCCACACCTTTGACCGCGCGGAGCAAAGCGCGAAGATCGACGCTATATACGCGGGCGCGCGGGAGGAATTTCTCGAGAGGTTCGAGGAGGAATATCCCGACGCGGCGAAGCGCATCGCGGGCGTCGTCGAGGACGTCCTCGTCGAAGAGTTCCGTGGCATGATAGTAAACGAGCAGAAGCGTCCGGACGGACGCGGCATGGACGAGGTACGGCAGATATGGTGCGAGACGGGATTCCTGCCGCGCACGCACGGCACCGGCCTGTTCAAGCGCGGCCAGACGCAGGTACTCTCCACGGTTACGCTCGGAACACTTTCCGAGGGACAGACGATAGACGGCATCGGCGATGAGACGAGCAAGCGCTATATGCACCAGTACAATTTCCCGCCTTATTCTGTCGGTGAGACGCGCCCGATGCGCAGTCCCGGCAGGCGCGAGATAGGGCATGGCGCCCTCGCGGAGCGTGCGCTCATTCCCGTGCTTCCCGACGAGGTCGAATTTCCCTACGCGATCAGAGTGGTGTCGGAAGTCCTCTCTTCGAACGGCTCGTCCTCACAGGCTTCGGTCTGCGGCTCGACGCTGGCTCTCATGGACGCGGGCGTGCCCATCAAGGCTCCCGTCTCCGGCATAGCGATGGGACTCGTCGAAGAATACAACGAGCAGACGGGCGAGAGCCGCGTGGCGATACTCTCCGATATTCAGGGACTCGAAGACCATTACGGCGACATGGACTTCAAGGTGGCGGGAACGCGAGAGGGCGTGACCGCGCTGCAAATGGACATCAAAGTACACGGGCTGTCGCGTGAGATACTGGAGAAGGCTATCCGGCAAGCGCGCGACGGAAGGCTGTCCATCATGGATCAGATGGAGCAGGAAATAAGCAGTCCGCGATCCGAACTCTCCAAGTACGCGCCGCGCATCATCACCATCCAGATTGACGTGGACGACATTCGCACGGTCATCGGCCCCGGCGGCAAGATGATCAACGGCATCGTCGAACGCACGGGAGTGAAGATAGACATTGAGGACACGGGTCTTATTTACATAGCCGCGCCCGACATGGAAGCTGCGGGGAAGGCCGTCGATGAGATAGAGACCCTCCTCAAGGACGTCGAGATCGGCGAGATCTACGAGGGTGAGGTCAAGCGCATCAAGGAGGACTTCGGCGCTTTCATCGAGGTGCTGCCGGGCAAGGAAGGGCTGCTGCGCATCGGGCGTATGGAGAACTACCACGTGGACAAGATCGAAGATGTTATGAACATTGGCGACAAGGTCAAGGTGAAAGTCACGGAGATCGACGGCCAGGGTCGCATCAATCTCAGCCGCAAGGAACTTTTGGACAAGTAGTGAGAATAGGGGCAGGTTGATAGAGAAAAAAATATTATCGAACGGCGTTACTCTGATGACGGAGTATCTGCCCTACGTGCAGTCCGCGGCCGTAGGCGTGTGGACGCTTGCGGGCGCCGTGGACGAGAATCCCGCAAACGGCGCGAGCGTCAGCGCGGATTCCGCCACGGGCGCCGGCGCCCCGGCGGGCATCTCTCATCTCATCGAGCACATGCTGTTCAAGGGTACGGCGTCTCGTTCCGCGAAGGATATCGCGGAACAGGTTGACCGCACAGGCGGCGTCATCAACGCGTTTACCGGCAAGGAAACCACCTGTTATTACATCAAGACGCTTTCGGAACATCTCGGAGAATCCATTGACCTGCTCGGCGACATCTTCCTGAACTCCGTCTTTGACGAGACGGAACTCGCAAAGGAGAAGAACGTCATCTATGAGGAGATGAACATGATAGAGGACAGCCCCGAGGATCTCGGGCATGATCTTCTCGACGAGGCCGTCTTCTCAGGAATGCCGCTCGGCAACAGGATAATAGGCTACAAGGATACGGTAGGCGGCGCGGATCCGTCGGCGATACGCGCCTACATGGACAGACGGTACGTAGGCGGCAACGTGGTCGTCTCCGTGGCCGGAAACTTCCTCATCGACGAGGTCGCGGCGCGCGTTGAGTCGGTCTTCGGCGCGACGCCGGCCGGTCGGCTTGGCAGATGGTCTGTGGAGTCAACGCACTCGCCGTCTTTCGTTTCCCGGTCGAAGGATATCGAACAGAGCCACATACTGCTCGGCAAGCGCGGCGTCAATCTCGCGTCCGACGACTATTACGCGTTCATTCTGTTCAACAGTGTACTCGGCGGCAGCATGAGTTCCCGGCTCTTTCAGAGCATTCGAGAGGAGAAAGGACTCGCCTACTCCGTGTATTCGATGTGCAGTTCCTTCGTGGAAGCGGGCGTATTTATGATATACGCGGGTATCGGCGAGGGCAACGAGCGCGTGACGATCGATGCGATACGAGAGGAAACAAAACGGCTCGCGGCCAATGGCGTGGGCGCGGACGAACTAGCTAAGGTGAAGGAACAGAGCAAGGGCACGTACGTGTTCGGGCGGGAGAACGTGCAGACGCGCATGTTCGCCATGGGCAAGAACGAGTTGCTGCTCGGCCGCGTGTTCGAGCCCGACGAAGTCATCGCGGGCATCAACGCTGTGACGCCCGACGACATTGCGCGGCTTGCGGCGGACTGCGCTGACCTCGCGGAATATAGCGCCGTCATCATAGGAAAGAACGAGGTTTCACAGGAAGCGGTCGGACTGTAGGAACACGACAAGGACCGGGACGCAATGGTGAAGGTGAATATAAGAACCGAGCGAGGCGCGACGGCGCCGCGTTACGAGACCGAGGGTTCGGCCGGGATGGATCTGCGCGCGCGCCTCGATGAACCCGTAAAACTGGCTCCTATGGCGCGCGCGCTCGTACCGACGGGCGTGTTCATAGCGTTGCCGCAGGGTTACGAGGCGCAGGTGCGTTCGCGCAGCGGGCTGTCCATGAATCACGGCATAGCTTGCGTGAACGGCGTCGGCACGGTGGATTCGGACTACCGCGGAGAGATTCTCGTACCCGTCATAAACCTCGGCGACGAGGAGTATACGATAAGCGACGGCGACCGCATAGCGCAGATGATCGTAGCGAAGTATGAACGCGTGGAATGGGAAGAGGCGGACATCCTCGGTGAAACGCCGCGCGGCGCGGGCGGGTTCGGACATACGGGAGTGAAGTGACATGCTGACGCGGGAAGATTCGGAGCGGCGCGAATACGAGATACTTTCGGCCTTCGCGGCCAAGGCCGCCGAGTCGCGCGGCAGAGCCAGGTTCGAGACGCCGTGCTCCTATCGCACCGCCTTTCAGCGCGACCGCGACCGCATCATACACTCGAAGGCGCTGCGCCGCCTCTGGGATAAGACGCAGGTGTTCATCGCCCCCGAGGGCGACCATTACCGAAAGAGGCTCACGCACACCTTCGAGGTTTCTCAGATATCGCGCAGCATAGCGCGCGGGCTCACCCTCAACGAGGATTTGGCCGAAGCGATCGCGATGGGCCACGACCTCGGACATACGCCGTTCGGGCACAACGGGGAGCATTTCTTGGACAAGCGCCACCGTGGCGGGTTCAAACACAACGAACAGAGCCTTCGCGTGGTCGACGTGCTCGAAAGCCACGACGGGGAGCGCGGCATGAATCTCACGGCCGAGGTGCACGACGGCATACTCGGGCACACAGGTGAGCGTATGCCCTACACGCTCGAAGGCCGCGTCGTCAGAATCAGCGACCGCATCGCCTACATCAACCACGACATCGACGACGCGATCAGAGCCGGCATCATCTCCGAGGGCGACCTGCCCGCGGACTGCGTGCGCGTACTCGGCGTCGGCACGCGCAAGCGCATAGACACCCTCGTTACGGACATGATAGTTTCGAGCGACGGCAAGCCCGACGTCATGATGTCCGACGAGAGGTGGGAAGCCATGGATGATCTTCGCACTTACATGTTCGAGCATGTCTATTTCAACCCCACAGTCAAGAAGGAAGAGGAGTTGCGCGAGATAGAGCATATCATATGCGCGCTCTATGATTATTTTATAGAACATCCCGAGGACATCACGCCCGAATACCGCGAAATGATACCCGAGTACGGGGTGGAAGAGATGGTCAAGGACCATATCGCGGGCATGACCGACCACTACGCGGTCGAAACTTACGAACGCGTCTTC
>JAISZM010000049.1 GCA_031269205.1 Eubacteriales Family XIII. Incertae Sedis bacterium
ACAGGAAAGCCAGATCCAGCGGATCCTTGATCGCCGCGCGGAAGCGAACGATCGACAGGGCGCCGACCATGCCGAGCGACAGCACCACGTTGCTCGATACCGCGAGGATCACGATGGTCGTGATCAGCGTCAGCGCGATCAGCGTGACCCCGAACGACGGGGAGTACATGACGCCGCGGAAGGTCTTGCGGTATACGAAGAAGATCAGCATGCCGATCGCAAAGGCGACCGCGAGCGCGACAATCATGTCCGATACGCTTGCGGAAGTCGTGTTTTCGAGAAATGCCGATTTGAAGATGTCGTTGAATGTCATAGTTTCCTCCTTTTCCTACGTAGATCGTTGCTTGCGTTGAGCGTTGGCGTAACTCCGGCTGTGTGCGTAACTTTGGTTGCTTGTGTAATGGTGACGGTTGCGGGGATGCTGGCTGTTGCGTTGAGCGGTTGAGTGGCTGGCGTAACGGTGGCGGTGGCGGGGGTGCAGGCTGTTGGCGGCTGGCGGTTGAGTGGCCGATTAGCCGTAAATTCGGCTGAGCGCGTATTTTGAGCAGGCAGCCGCGCGGCGGTTTCCCTCCTGCAGCAGAGCCTCCACGAAGGCGGGGATGTATTCGTCGTATTTCACCTCGAGCAGGGTATCGCCTTTGCCGTCCTTCAGCGCGATCACGATCCCCGCCGCCTGTTGCTCCGTATAGGAAAGGAGAAGCGCGGGCTGTTCCGCGTCCCCGGAGATATCCATGACGCTGCCGGCCGCAACCAGCGTTCCTCCCGCTATGAAGAAGTTACCGTCGAGGTCGACAGCTCCTTCCATGCCCTGCGACTGCCCGTTGATCTTCACGTTGCCGCCGTCCAAGTAGAGATCGCCGTTGACGTCAATCCCGTCGACCTCGCCTTTGACGTCGAGCGTTCCGCCTGTTACGCGCACGAACACGTAGTCGGCCGCCGTTTCCCTCCCTGCGGCGAAACCTCCTCCAAAGCCTTCGCCGCCGCCAAAGCCCTGGCGGTCTTCTGCCTGAGGAGCCTCCGTCCCTCCCGGCGTTGTCGCCATGTCAGGCGTTTCATTGGGAAGCGCGGCCGTTCCGTTCGCCCCTGCGCCCGGCGCCGCGTTATTCTCCGCGCCATTGCCCGGAGTCGCGTTGTTTGCCGCGCCGTCACCCTCCGCCGCGCTGTTTGCCGACGCGTTGATGGCGTCGGCAAACTCGTGTCGCGCTGCGGGATGTGCAGTTTCTCCTTGTCGATGCGCGCTTCGGCTGTGCCGCCGCATTCCCCGTTTGCGCATCGCGGTTTTGGGGAAACGATGATTGGCTCAGCGTTTTCTCAGAGCTTCACCTCGTAGTCGCCGAACAGGATGCTTTCGATCTGCATCGGGTCTATGATACGCGGGAACTGGGTGTTGAACTTGTAGGTTGAGCTGTCCCCCGCCATACCGCCGGCTCCTTGCGCTCCTTCATCCCTTGAATCGTATTTTGAGCCGTCTTTCAACTTTATGACGAGGGGCAGGTCGCGCTCGACCGCGTCATGGAGAAACCCCTCTTTGCCGGTTGAAGCCTTCGTTTTGTCCACAAGGGTATATGAAAGCGACACAGGGGATATGCGGACGTCTTTCAGGCGGTAGGCGCTGCCGTCGATACCCACGTCGGCGCTGACGTCGAGGTCCCGAGAATTGTCCTTGTAATCGAGTTTGAACGTGATTTCCCATTTCCCTTCGAGTACCGTCTTGACCGGCTCACCGTCTTCACTGGTCGTGGCGCCGGTTTCCGCGTCGCCGGAGGCGTCCGCGTCTTCGGCAGGATTCTCGGCATATAAGATGTTGCCTGCCGCGTCCTTGACGACTATGCCGTTGCCGTCATCGGTCACGGACGCGCCGGTTTCCGTGCCTTCGTACAGGACAGTGCCGTCGTCGTCTTTGACGACTATGCCTTCTCCTTCACGTGTGACCGAGATGCCGTTCCCCGCTTCCCCAGAGCTAGATCCGGACGCGTCCCCGCTTTCGGATTGAGAGTACCGTGACATGGGCTTTTCGTCGCCCTCCGGTTCGGTTCTGTCCGCGAAAGACGCGGCGTCGCCGGCCACGGCCACGGATTCATCCGGTACTGTCGATTCTGTCCCGGCGGTATCTTCCGCCGGCATACGCAGCAGGTTTTCCAAGCTGAGGATGAAGGTCTTTCCCTGCACGCCGCCGTCGGCGTTGAGGCACGCGATGAAAGAGATGGTGCCGTCATCCGAGGGTTTGCTGTAGGAGTAACTCCATCCCGCGCTCCCGTAGGAGGATGACGCGAAGATGCCTTTCGGTTCCAGGAACAGTCTCTCAAACCCGTATTCCGCGCCCGGCTCTGTTACGCCCTTCAGCGGCGTCACGTCGAACAGGAGATAGACGGTGTCCCTGTCGCCTATGGCCTCCTTGACGTGTATCTTCAGGCCGTCCTTTTCCACCACCTTGTCGATGACCGTACCGCTGGCCTGGGCCAGTTTCACCTCGTCGTCGCTGAGCTGTCCGCCGGGGGGATCGAACAGGGCCAACAGAGGCGAGTCGGGGTCGATCACCGTGGACGCGAAGGCCACGGCGCCAAAGGCGAGGACGGCCACGAGCGCGATAGCGAAGACGCGCCCGCCGCGCCTGCCGCGGCTGCGCCGCGTCGCGGTCTTCGCGAAACGCCTGTCGGCCGACGAACGTTCAAGGGAGTTGGCGCTCGCGCTGCCCTGCGCATCCGCGCCGACGATGCTGTCCGCCGCGCCGCCTGCCTTTGCGAGCGCCGCCTCGAGTATCCGCGATTCCTCCCGCTCCGTGAGCGGCTCGTAGTCCGGCTCGATGACGCCAAAGCCAAATTTGTTCTTATCCATAAATTATCACCTCATAATCCTTTTTCAATGTTCCGTCTCGTAGATTTTCATTCCGCACCTTGTCGTCCCGTAGATTTTCGTCGCGGCTGCTTTCATCTTTCGGGCGCTCGGCGTCCGCCTTGTCGCCGCGAATATCTTCGCGGGACAGCTTGTGCCCGAGCGCAAGCTTCCCTCTGTAGAGCCTGTTCTCCACGGCCTTCTCCGACATGCCGAGCTTCTCCGCGATGGCCTTCACGCGCTCCAGATAGCAGTAGCGCAGTATGAACACCTCGCGGTCCGGCGACGGCAGGCCGTCCACGGCGTCGGCTATCAGGGACGCCTCGTCTTCTCTCTCGATCAGCTCGGCTATATCCGGCGCCGACAGCGCGCTCGTCTCGGCCGCCCCGCCCGCTTCCGCGTCGCTGATGGGGACGGTGGCCGGCCGCGCGGCGAGTTTGCGGTAGCGGTCGATAGCCTTGTTCCGCGCTATGCCGCAGAGGTAGTGCTTCACCTCCCCCGCGCCTGGGTCGTAGCCGCCGCTTTCCGCCTTCTCCCAGAGCGCCGTGAAGGCGTCCGATACGCACTCGTCCACATCTTCCGGACGATCTCCGAGCGCGTTGCGGCAGATGTGCCGGACGAGGCCGCCATACCGCCGGATCATCTCCGCCAGGTACGCGTTCGCGTCTGATCCGCCGCGCTTTTCTCCAAATTTGTGTTCCAAACCGATCTCCTGTTGCACGAGAGCGGCGCTGTGCGCAAAGCGCCTTTGCCGTTCCCTTTCAGCGACAACGTATAGTGTTTTGTCCGTACGTCCTATTATATGATTCGAAAGGGGAAGAAAAATCACTCATTGGGGAAACAACGCCCGCGGAGGGAAAATCCGACCCTCATGGGTGGGAAACGAAGCCGCATCAGGCCGGGTGCGTTTTTGCGCCTGCGCCCCAGTATCACCCTCGTCAGCCTGCAAGAGCTTGATTATTCTTGGTCGAAATCGTATGATACATATAACGTGTAAGTCGCTTTGCTGAAATACTGAAGAAAAGGAATCGGTTTTGAAACTGTTTCATGGAAGTTACCTGGTCGTATCGGTGCCGCAGATACTTGCGCCCGCCAGAATGTTGGATTTTGGCGCGGGTTTTTATACGACTACCGACTCCGGGCAAGCCCGCAATTTCACGAAGCGATTTGCGCACATGAACAAAAAACGTGTCATGAATAGCTATACCTATGATGCCAAAGGAGCTACTGCCAATTTATCCGTTTTGACATTTCACAAAGCTGATGAATTATGGTTGCGATATGTCGTGGCAAACCGCTCCGGCGCAGGGAACCCCGACGCTTACGATATCGTAAAAGGTCCTGTCGCAAATGACCGGGTGTATGACGTGGTGGAAGCGTTTGAAATTGGCGACTATTCGGAGGACGAAGCGATAAGTAGATTGATGGCGTTCAGACTTACCGATCAAGTGGTTTTCAAATCCGAATCATCGCTTCGGTATTTGGTTTTCGACAGCAGCGAGGAGCTGGGCAACGATGAATGAAATTTCGAGAGAGGCGCGGCGTCACGCGCGACGGACGTATAAGCGGGTCAAGAGCGTGGCGGAACGACTCACAAGCGAATACGGTATGACCGAGCAGGAGGCTATCGCGAGTTTTTATCATTCCCGTCTCTATCAATTATTAGCCGACGAAAAAACAAAGGTCTGGTGGCTCAGTACGCCGGTATTGCTTGAATTATATCAAACGGAAACCGAAACGGGAGAGCTTGACGGCGCTCCCTATCTTGACGGTTTGGCGGGGTGATGAAATGACCGATGAAGCGGAATATCTTATATATTTAATAGAGCATTATGCTCTTGCCAAAAACATCACGGGGAAACAGGCGCTTGAACTGTTTGAGGAGCGCGACTTGCTTCCATACATCCATGATATGTATTACACCTACCACACGGAGCGCGTAGAAAACGCGATAGAGGATCTGGACAGACGGATAATGTATTGATTAGTACGGGTAACATATAGAAGATGAGAACATGATGTACAAAAAAACAGAGTAGGTTTTATAACGCTATGTGTCACAGGACAAACGCATCAATTGAGAGACAAGACGAAATGGGAGACATACCGACAGGCAAATAAATGGCGAAACAACAACGATAGTGCCGCTTCGCTGTTTGTTCGGGTACCGTAGATAAA
>JAISZM010000050.1 GCA_031269205.1 Eubacteriales Family XIII. Incertae Sedis bacterium
CAACTTCGAGGAGTATATCGACGTCAGCGGCAAGCTGCCTCAGGACATATTCGCGTCCGTCGCGTCCGTCGGCCAGCCGGGTAGGCTCGCCGACGTCATCACGTCGCACCTCGACGTGCGTATCGAGTCGAAACAGTCCGTTCTCGAGGCATTCGATCCCGAGGAGCGGCTGAACATCCTGAACGAAATACTCTCGAAGGAGATAGACATACTGAAGATCGAGAGGGATATCAAGGAGAAGGTTCACACCAAAATTAACAAGAACCAGAAGGAATACTACCTGCGTGAGCAACTCCGTACGATACAGGAGGAACTCGGTGAGGACGAACTGATAGAGAGCGAGATACGGAATTGGCTCGACGAACTTGAGAAGCTGAACCTCTCCGAAAAGATACATGACAAGATAGAGAAGGAGATAAAACGCCTTTCGAAGATACAGTCTTCGTCGGCCGAGGGCGGCGTCATACGAACCTACATCGAGTGGGTGTTTCAGCTTCCGTGGAACAAATACTCCGCGGGCGACATCGACATCAAAAACGCCGAGGACATCCTGAACGAGGATCACTACGGACTTGAGAAGGTGAAGGAGCGCATCGTCGAATACCTGTCCGTCATGCAGCTCGTCGAGACGATGAAGGCGCCGATACTCTGTCTGGTTGGCCCGCCCGGCGTTGGCAAGACGTCGATAGCCAAGTCGATAGCGCGCGCGGTCGGCAGGGAGTTCGTCCGCATGTCGCTCGGCGGCGTCAGGGACGAGGCCGAGATAAGGGGTCATCGGCGCACGTACATAGGGTCGATACCCGGGCGCGTCATCAACGGCATGAAGGAGGCTGGCACGATGGATCCGGTGTTCCTTTTCGACGAGGTCGACAAGATAGGCGCCGACTTCCGTGGCGACCCCGCGTCCGCGCTGCTCGAGGTACTCGATCCCGAACAGAACAAGGAATTTACGGATCACTACCTCGAATTCCCTTTCGATCTCTCAAAGGTTCTGTTCATAACGACGGCGAACACGCTCGACACGATACCGCGGCCGCTGCTCGACCGCATGGAGGTCATTGAGGTGCCGGGCTACACGGAGGAGGATAAGGTCAAGATAGCGGAACAGTACCTGATCCCGAAGCAGATGAAGGAACACGGACTTGCGGACGAGAAGATAAGCATACAGGAGAGCGCTATACGCGATATCATCAATTACTATACGAGGGAATCTGGTGTTCGCAACCTCGAGCGCGAGATAGCGGGAGTGTTCCGCAAGTCAGCGCGGCGAGTGGTCGAGGATCGAGCCGATGGCAAGAAGACGCGTATTCGCGTCACGGGCGGCGGCATAGAGAAGTATCTCGGTAAAAAGCGGTTCCGCTATGACGTGATCGAGAACGAGCGCCTCATAGGCTCAACGACGGGACTCGCGTGGACGATAGTCGGAGGGACGACGCTGACCATCGAGACCACGCGCATACCGGGGACGGGTCAGCTCGTGCTGACGGGTCAGCTCGGCGACGTCATGAAGGAGAGCGCGCGGGCGGGCGTGAGCTACATACGCTCCATCGCGAATGATCTCGGCATCAGGAAGGACTTTTACAAGATATACGACATCCACATCCACATCCCTGAGGGCGCGACGCCGAAAGACGGGCCGTCGGCCGGCGTCACCATGTGTACGGCCATGGTGTCCTGTCTGACCGGCATACCCGCGCGGCGCGACGTCGCGATGACGGGAGAGATCACGCTCAGGGGGACGATACTCCCCGTGGGCGGCATACGCGAGAAGGTTCTCGCCGCACATCGGGCGGGCATCAAGAAGGTTCTGCTTCCGAAGCAGAACGAGCGCGATATAGACGACATACCCCGGGCGGTGCGCCGCAAGATGGAATTCGTTCTCATCGAACACGCGAACGATGCGCTACAACACGTGCTCACGCGAATGCCGAAGAAACGCGCTTCGTCGAACAGCGGTCGCGAAGGTCGGGATGATCGCGCGGCAGACAAGGCGGGTGCGCAGCGAATATGAGAATCACTTCGGCGGAACTTCTCGCGGTGGCCGTGAAAGAGCAGCAGTACCCGTTCGAAGGCCCGCCAGAGATAGCTTTTGTCGGTAGGTCTAACGTGGGCAAGAGTTCGTTGCTGAATCTGCTGACGGGGAGAAAAGCCCTCGCGAGAGTGAGCGGCAGCCCGGGAAAGACGCGCACAATAAATTTTTACGAAGTCAATGGCGGCAGGTTTCGCATAGTGGATCTGCCGGGCTACGGATACGCCAAGGTCTCGAAATCCGAGTCGGACGGATGGGGAGCTATGATAGAGAGGTATCTGACTAAGCGTGAAACCCTGAAAAAGGCGGTCATGCTCTGCGATGTCAGGCGCGAACCGTCGGCTCAGGATGTCCAGATGTACGAGTGGCTCAAGCACTTCGGTATGGACGGTCTCATCGCCGCGACCAAGGCCGACAAGGTTTCGCGCAGCGAACTCGCGCGGCGGGCCGAAGCGATACGCAGGGGACTCGGCGCGAAGGAGGACGCCGTCGTCATACCCGTCTCGACGCTTAAAAAGACGGGCGTCGGCGAACTGCTCTCGGAAGTGGAGAGGGCTTTGCATGAGTGAGGCGACGAATAACTACCAGCTGAACGACGTGATGTTCACGCGCGAGCAGATAGAGGGTCGCGCCGTCGAGATAGGGCGGCGCATCACGGACGACTACGCGGCCGAGGAAGTCGTGTTCGTGGGCGTCCTGCGCGGAGCCTTCATGTGGCTCAGCGAGGTCGTCAAATCCGTGGATATTGAAACGCGTCTCGATTTTATGGTCGTGTCGAGCTACGGCGACGCTACAAAATCGAGCGGCGTCGTGCGCATCGACAAGGACATCTCAGAGAATGTCGAAGGTATGCACGTGATACTCGTCGAGGACATCGTCGATACCGGCACTACGCTGCACTACCTGAAGACCTACCTCGAAGGCAAGGGACCCGCGTCCGTCAGGATATGTGCCTTGCTCGACAAGCCGAGTATGCGCGAGCACCGTGTCGACATAGATTATCTCGGCTTTACGGTGGGCGACGTATTCCTCGTGGGCTACGGACTCGACGTGGGGCAGCGCTATCGGAATCTGCCTTACCTGACGTCGGTGAAGGTTGAGGCGTAATGCCGTGGCGGCGTCGCGGCGATAAACAGCGACGGGGCAGGTGTCAGAGAACGGCGGAGCAACAATAGAGTGGCGGTCGCCAGGAAACGGTAGAGAACCAGTATGGCGACGGAGGTAAGAGGTAAGAGGAACAAAGGAGAAAGACCGTGGGTTACAAAGTAAAGACAGGGATATCAAACAAACATCTGCATCTCAGCGAGCAGGACATGGAAACGCTGTATGGCGAGGGATACAAGCTCACGCCGTACAAGGATCTCGTACAGCCCGGCCAGTACGCAGCCGAGGAACAGGTCGATATCGTCGGCCCGAAAGGTTCGATCAAAGGTATGCGCATCATCGGCCCGACCAGGCCGCAGACGCAGGTTGAACTCTCCGTGACGGACGCGAGGGGCATCGGCCTCGTGCCGCCCGTCGTCGAGTCGGGCCATCTTGACGGGACGCCGGGCGTGAAGGTCGTCGGGCCGAAGGGTGAAGTTGACCTCGAAGAGGGCGTCATGGTAGCGCTGCGGCATATCCACCTGAACCCTCAGCAGGCCGAGGACGCGGGCGTCAAGGATCACGACATCGTGGATGTCGCCACCTACGGAACGCGCCCGCTCATCTTTGAAGGCGTGGTCATACGCGCCGGCGAGCAGCACGAGCGCGAGTTTCACATTGATACGGACGAAGCGAACGCGGCCGGACTCACAAACGGCGATGAGATTGAAATAATGAAATGATTTTGCGGATAGAACCCGCGTAAAACAGGTATTGTGGTGAAGTGGAGGGAAAGGTCATAAATGGCGAACAGAAACAGAAGGACAAAGGCGCGCAGGGAGAAGGAATTCAAGGAAGCCAAACATCAGAAGGTGGTCGATAAGCCGATATACAAGCGGCCGTGGATATGGATAGCGCTCGCGGCTCTCGTCATAGGCATAGTCGTGCCGAGTGCCTATCAGTATAACGAGCAGCAGAAAGAGGCGCGAGCCGAAGCCGCCGCCGAGGCGAAGGCCAAACAAGAGGCGGAACCCCTCGTGTGGGAGAGCGTGCTGGAATCCCTTGAAAAAATCGGCGTAACGGAATCCGCAATAAGCGAAAAATCCTTCGATATCAGGTCTACGGCGGACAACGGCGAGTACGATACGGCGCAGGTGACTTTCGTGACGAACGTCCGCACGCTCATTGCGTCGGCTCTCTACCAATCAGGGGATATAGTGGGTACATCGGACTCCGCGGTTTCGTCGGACTCGTCGCAGGGTTCATGGCTGTGCACTCAGATAACGAATGAGGACAACTCGCACATATACTGGACCTTCTTCAATCAGGGTGTTGAAAACGCCACGCAAGCGGCTGTTTACGGCGCCGACGGCACGATCACCTCGCAGCCCCTCTACGACTACGTCACAGACGAACCGGTGGCGGGCGCCGTCACGGGATCCGCCGTAGAGACGACCAGCCCGGCCGCGGATGCAGAGATATCCGGCGCGGCGGCGGACGGAGGGACTGACTGATGAGTTTATACAAGGAGTGGCTGAAACTTCAGGAAAAACAAACGGACAAGACCTTTCCTGACTTTTGGGATAAGTACTGCGACGCCGAGAAGAAGATATATACGGAGGTGCTGAAGGCGCCGGGTACGCCCGTCGAGGGGACGTTCGCGGAACTCGCATCGAAATACGACATCGATCCCGTGCTGTTCATGGGCTTTCTCGACGGGATAAATACGAGCCTCGAAGTGGAGATAGAGAACCTTGACGCCATAGAGGACGAAACGCCGTTGTCCCTGAAGGTCGATGTCCCGAAGCTGTACTTCAATATGCAGGCGGCCGACGCTGAACACCTGTATACGCTCCCCGAATGGGACAATCTCCTCACGGATGAAGAACGTGAGGAGATCGTGAAGGAATATAAACGCTCGCGCACGATCCGCGTGGAGAAAAAACCCGGGCGCAACGACCCGTGCCCCTGCGGCAGCGGGAAAAAATACAAGAGATGCTGCGGTAAGGCGGTGTGAACCCTGCACCGCGCGTTGCGATAGTATCATCAGCTAGACTTCAGAAGCCTTGAATATATTTATAACGTGTTGTATTATTGACAATGTTTGAACCGAGACTCATTGTCGGCGCAGGGAACTGCGACGGATTGATATAAATCAATGTCGGAGGGTGGGCCACCCGGTCCGCTGTGAAAGGAAGGTAAAGTAATGAGCACAAAGGTAGGGATTAACGGATTCGGCAGGATAGGGCGCAACGCGTTCAAAGCGGCGATTCAGAAGGGGACTGATTTTGACATAGTGGCGATAAATGATGTGACGGATCCCAAGACGCTGGCGCATCTGCTGAAATATGATAGCGTGTTCGGCTCGTTCGACGGAACGGTCGAAGCGAAGGAAGACGCCATCGTCGTGAACGGCAAAGATATCAAGATAACGGCCGTCCGTAATCCCGCAGATCTGCCATGGAAGGAACTCGGCGTTGAGGTCGTCCTCGAGTCGACGGGGCTGTTTACGAAGAAAGCCGACGCGGAGAAGCATCTGCAGGCGGGGGCGAAGAAGGTCATCATCTCGGCGCCCGCTACGGACGAGGACATCACGGTCGTTATGGGCGTCAACGAAGAAAAGTACGAACCGGCGAATCATCACATACTTTCGAACGCCTCGTGTACGACGAACTGTCTCGCGCCCGTCGCGAAGATCGTCGACAAGAATTGGGGCATTGTCGAAGGGCTCATGACCACGGTACATTCCTATACGAACGACCAGAAGATACTTGACCAACCGCACAAGGATCTGCGCAGAGCGCGGGCTGCGGCCATGGCTATCATACCGACTACGACCGGCGCGGCGAGGGCCGTCGCCCTCGTGTTGCCGCAACTGAAGGGCAAGCTGAACGGCTTCGCGATGCGTGTGCCGACGCCGGCTGTCTCCGTGGTGGATGTCGTGTTCAAGCTCGAGATGGAGGCCGACAAGGATCAGATCAACAAGGCGCTGAAAGCCGCGGCCGAAGGCGAGATGAAGGCTATACTCGGCTATTCCGAGGAGCCGCTCGTGTCCATAGACTACAAGGGAGACGCGCGCTCGTCCATCGTGGACGGCCTGTCAACGATGTTCGTCGACAGCAAATTCGTGAAGATCGTGTCGTGGTACGACAACGAGTGGGGCTATTCCAACAGGGCGGTCGATCTCATCGAGTACGTGATATCGAAAGGACTCTGACGCGGCAGTTAAGGAGTTTGTCAAATGAAAAAAACGGTAAGGGATATCGACGTCAAGGGGAAAAAAGTTCTCGTCAGGTGCGATTTTAACGTGCCTCTTGACGCTGAGAGGAACATTACCGACGATACGAGGATTGTCGGCGCTTTGCCTACGATCCTCTATGTTCTGGAACACGGGGCGGCCGTGATTTTGACGTCGCACCTCGGTCGTCCGAAGGGCGAGGCCAGGCCCGAGTTCAGTCTGGCGCCGATAGCCGCCGACCTCACCGAGAAGCTCGGCAGGAACGTTTGGTTCAAGAGCGTGCCCTCAGTCGTCGACGACGAGGTGAAAGCGAAAGCGACGGCACTGCAGCCTGGCGAGGTGATGCTGCTCGAAAACACGCGTTACGTAGCTGGAGAAACGAAGAACGACAGGGCGTTCGCAGAGAACCTCGCGTCGCTCGCCGATATCTTTGTGAATGACGCCTTTGGCTCGGCTCACCGCGCGCACAGCTCTACAGCGGGTGTGGCCGAATACCTTCCGACCGTCATGGGGTTCCTCATGGAAAAGGAAGTCAAGTATCTGGGCGACGCGTTGACCGATCCGAAGCGACCCTTCGTCGCTGTGATCGGCGGCGCCAAGGTCGCCGACAAGATACTGGTCATAGAGAATCTGCTCGAAAAGGCCGACACTCTCATCATTGGAGGCGGCATGGCATACACCTTCTTAAAGGCGAAGGGTTACGAGATTGGGACTTCGCTGCTTGACGTGGACAGCGTGGGACTCGCGGGCGGCCTGATGAAGAAGGCGTCCGAGAAGGGCGTCGAATTGCTTCTTCCCGTTGACGTGGTCGTCGGGGACGAGTTCAAGGACGACACGCCCCACGCGGACTACGGCGCAGACGCCATACCTGCTGACAGGATGGGTCTGGACATAGGACCGAATACGCGCGAGCTTTTCGCGGAGCGCATACGCGGCGCGGGAACCGTGCTGTGGAACGGCCCGATGGGCGTGTTCGAGATGAACGCCTTCGCGGTTGGCACGAGGGTCGTCGCCGAAGCGATGGTCTCGGCGACAGAGGAGTCGGACGCAATCACGATAATAGGCGGCGGCGATAGCGCCGCGGCCGTAGAAAAGTTTGGGCTTGCCGATAGGATGTCGCACGTCTCGACGGGCGGCGGGGCCTCCCTCGAATTCATAGAGGGCAAGGAGTTGCCCGGTGTAGCCGTGTGCGAGAATAAATGATGGGCGAGGTTATCATGAGACAAAAGTTGATCGCGGGAAATTGGAAGATGTATAAGACGACGGCGGAGGCTCTCGCCTTCGCGTCGGAGTTTACGAATATCTACAGAGGCGGTGAACACGAAATCGCCCTCTGCGTCCCCTTTACCCAGATCTCGGCGTTGAAGGAGGTTCTGGCGGATTCGGACGTGAAGCTCGGCGCGCAGAACATGCACTTCGAGGAAGAAGGCGCCTATACGGGCGAAATATCCCCCTCCATGTTGGTGGAGATAGGCGTTGACTATGTCGTCGTCGGGCACTCTGAACGCCGACAGTATTTTGCCGAAACGGACGAAATCGTGGGTAAAAAAGTGAAGAAGGCTTTCGAGCACGGCATTACGCCGATCATGTGCGTCGGGGAGGTCCTTTCGAAGCGCGACGCGGGCGCTCATCTCGAGGTCGTGAAGAAACAGGTCGATGGCGGCTTGTCCGGACTCGGAGCGGATTTTGTACAGCGCCTTGTCATAGCCTATGAACCCGTGTGGGCCATCGGCACGGGCCGCACGGCTACGGGAGATCAGGCTGAGGAGATGTGCGCCTTCATACGCGAAACCGTTCGCGAGCTGTACGGCGACGAGGCGGCGTCGGGCTTGCGCGTGCAGTACGGCGGCAGCGTCAACCCGACAAACGCCAGCGAACTCATGACGAAGGCGAACATCGACGGCGCCCTCGTCGGCGGCGCGAGCCTCGTACCCGAATCTTTCAAGGCGATCATACAGTACAGGACAAACGCATCAATTGAGAGACAAGACGAAATGGGAGACATACCGACAGGCAAATAAATGGCGAAACAACAACGATAGTGCCGCTTCGCTGTTTGTTCGGGTACCGTAGATAAA
>JAISZM010000052.1 GCA_031269205.1 Eubacteriales Family XIII. Incertae Sedis bacterium
GAGCGATTCGGAGTCAGGCTCGGCACGCGGGCGTGTCTATCTTCCTATCGACGCGAAGTTTCCCTCAGCGCTGTACGAACAGCTCACGGCCGCGTATGAACAGGGCGACGCCGCGCTGATAGACGAGGCGCGCAAGGCCCTCGCGCGGAGCGCTAAGCAGAGCGCGCGCACCATCCACGACAAGTACGTCGACCCGCCCAACACGACGGACTTCGCGATAATGTTCTTGCCGACCGAGGGTCTGTACGCGGAGGTGGTGAACATGGGACTCATCGAGGAACTGCAGCGCGAGTACAAGGTGAACATAGCGGGGCCGACGACGATGGCCGCGCTGCTGAACAGCCTGCAGATGGGGTTCAGGACGCTTGCGATACAGAAGCGTTCGTCGGAGGTCTGGAACGTGCTCGCGGGCGTCAAGACGGAGTTCGGGAAGTTCGAGGGCGTGCTGAACAGCGCTCGAAATCGCATGAGGCAGGCGGACGACGATCTTGAAAAACTGATCGGAACGCGTACTAACGCGATCAATCGCAAACTGCGCAGCGTGTCCACTCTGACGAATCCGGACGAGGACGGCGACGCTGAGGTTCTTTCGAATCCCGGCGTTACAGGAGAATCCGAGGGGACTCAGCTCGTTCTTGACGCGGGGGACGATGAATAGGCTTTCTGTAATAGGGTGTTACTGTTTTGACAGGTGTTATCGGGTAAGCGCGGGCGCGTTCTATGGGTAAACTCTTTGCGGTAGGCGATCTGCATCTTTCCTTCACCTCGGAAAAACCCATGGGTGTGTTCGGTTCCAACTGGGACGAGCACTATGTGAAAATCGAAAAGAACTGGCGCGCCGAGGTCTCGAATGACGACACGGTCTTCATTCTCGGCGATATCAGCTGGGCCTTGAAATTCGCTGAGGCCGAGGCCGACCTCTTATGGATACACGGGCTGCCCGGACGAAAAGTGCTGTTGAAGGGCAATCACGATCTGTGGTGGCAGTCGGTCACACGGCTGCGCGCTCTGTACGACGATATGTACTTCATGCAGAACGACAGCGTTGATGTCGGCGGCGGTGTTGTGCTCTGCGGGAGTCGCGGCTGGCTCACCCCGCAGGAGCCGTCTTTTTCCGAGTCCGTAGACCGCAAAATATACGAGCGCGAGCTTATTCGTCTGCGCCTCTCGCTTGAGGACGCGACGCGGCGGGCAGCGGAAATGGAGGGCGCTGCGCGCCTCGTCTGCGGTCTGCATTTCGCGCCGAGCGCGCGGCCAGGCATGGATTCGGGCTTCATGGATATGTTAGAGGAATTCGGCGTGGAGCAGATGGTCTACGGCCATCTTCATGGCCGCGAGGCGTTCAAGAAAGGCGTCATGGGCGTGCGCAACGGCGTGGATTATTCGCTGGCCAGCGCGGATTACCTCGATTTCAGGCCGTTGCGCGTCATTTGAAAACCCCATCAGGGTGAGGGGCGATACATTATTTTAGATTTTCGGGGTTCAGCCCTTCCAGCTCCGGCGCAACGAATACGCCGTCTTTTCTTATCAGGCGACCGTCGAAATATATCTCGCCGCCACCGTAGTCCGCGCGCTGTATGAGCACGAGATCCCAGTGGACGGCGCTCTTGTTACCGTTGAAGGCGTCCTCGTAGGCGGCGCCGGGCGTCAGGTGGATGCTGCCGGATATCTTCTCGTCGAAAAGGGTGTCCTTCATCGGGCGCAGGATATAGGGGTTGACGCCCAGGGCGAACTCCCCGAAGCAGCGCGCGCCCTCGTCCGTGTCGAGCAGCTTGTTGATACGCTCGGTGTCGTTGGCTTCGGCGCTCACGATGCGGCCGTCCTCGACCTCAAATACGATGTTCTCAAAGGTAAAGCCCTGTTCCTCGGAAGGAGTGTTGTAGGAGACGCGGCCGTTCATTGAGTCCTTGACGGGCGCCGTGTAGACTTCGCCGTCGGGAATGTTCTTCTCGCCCGCGCACTTGATCGCGGGTATGCCTTTGATGGAAAAGGACAGGTCGGTTCCGGGTCCCGTGATCCGCACCTCGTCCGTCTTCTCCATGAGCGCGACCAAGGCGTCCATCGCGACGGACATCTTCGAGTAGTCGAGGTTGCAGACGTCGAAATAGAAGTCCTCGAAGGCTTCGCGGCTCGCCCCGGCGAGCTGTGCCATCGACGCGTTCGGATAGCGCAGGACGACCCACTTCGTGTGGTTGACGCGATAATCGAGGGTGGGGCGCATGGTCTTGTAATAGAGGTTCAACAGCTCGGGCGGCACGTCGGAGAGTTCCGATGTGTTGTCGCCCGCGCGCACGGCGATGTAGGCGTCCATGCCCTTCATCTGATAGAGGTTGTAATCGTTCATGAACCCGAGCTGATTGTCGGTCGCGCCGAGCAGCAGCTCGCGCGTGACCTGCGAGTCGCGTATCTCCGCGAAGGGCAGGCCCCCCGCGGCGTATACCTCCTTGATGATCTGCCGCACGAGAGGTTTCGCGCTGTCGCCCTCGTAGGAGATGAGTACATTCTCGCCCTTCTTCACTTCGCAGGAATATCCGACGAGATTCCTCGCGAGCTTGTTTATCCGTTCGTCCATCTTTACCCTCGTTTCCTTTGTACGCCGCCGCCTCCGGTAGCCCTCTGCCGCGTTTCGGCAAGCGCCGCCCGCCGAGCCGCGAGCCGGCCGTTTTGCCGCGCCCCGCCAAATTTCATTCATGATAATTATAACATGGCGCGTTCGCGTGAAATTTGTTATAATCTTTTTTGCGCGTATGGGAGGGCGCGATAGTGGTAGCACAAGGAGAAGTAGCGAAGTGGTCGGAACGCGGCGCACTCGAAATGCGTTTGTCCGTAAGGGCACGTGGGTTCGAATCCCACCTTCTCCGCCAACAGCCAAAGCGCCTGGAAGGGCGCTTTGTTGCTGTTGGCAGGGGAAGTGGGATTCGAACCCGGCGTTCAGGGCGCACTCCATCGTCTACAGGAGCGGCCAGTAGGTGTCGTTCTTGTTGTTATGGATATGACCGTAAATAAGGTATGAACCGATGTGAAATATAGCATAGCTTCCTCCTGCCAGTGTTTCGTACCTCGCCCCCACTCGTCCTACGAATATCAATATTCATCCGTCAACAGGAAATCCGCAACGTGCATGGTTTTGATTCCTCTATAATTCCCACCCGCGAACTCGTCTGTGCGAAGCACGTACTTTGGGTAGTTGTCAGGTAGGCTCAAAAGCCGCCCGTATTCGCGTTCCTCTGTTTCCGCCTTGTCGATCCGTTGTGTGATTTGAATATACAGTCGATTCTCCTGTCGCGAGGCCACGAAATCGATCTCGCCGCCCGGCGCCTGTCCGACATAGACCTCATAGCCGCGGCGCAGCAGTTCCAGATAGACTATGTTTTCCAACATGGCGGCTACGCTGTCCGCCGTATAGCCCAATACGCTATACCGAATGGCGGGATCGCATACAAAGAATTTCTCCTTGGTTTTCAATAGCTCCTTGCCCTGAATATCATAGCGTGGACAGCGGTAGAGGATAAACGCGTCCACCAATTTGCTTAAATAGTTGTAGACCGTTTCATTGTCGATGGATCGATGTTCGGATTTCAGGTATTTTGAAACAGCGTTGGCAGAAAAGGTTCTGCCGATATTGTCAAAGGCGAATCGCACGATTCGTTCCAGTTGATCCACCTTGCGGATTTGGTTTCGCTTTACGATGTCCGTGAAAATCGTCGAGTGATAGATATCCTTGACTATCGTATACGCTTCGTCCAAAGTATACTCCTGCAGGTGGACGGTGGGAAAGCCGCCGAAACGCAGATACCGGGCGAACTCGCCGTAGAGCGCCGCAGCAGAGATCGCCTTACCGTCGCCCCTGCCGTTCCCTTTACCGTCGCTACCAGAGCCGTCGCTCCTATTTCTTCCGTATTCGCTGCGAAAAGTCAAATACTCGCCGAAGGACAGCGGGAACACGCGAAATTGAACATAACGCCCCGTCAGATAAGTGGAAATTTCCGAGGACATCATGCGGGAGTTTGAGCCTGTCACATAGATGTCCACGTCAAAATCGCTCATGAACGAATTGATGGCTTTCTCCCAATCTTTTACCTCCTGCACCTCGTCAAGCAACAAGTAGGTTTTGCCATCTGCCTGAAGCCTTCGCTTTACCTCGTCATAGAGACGTTTCGCCGTTTTGATTTCTTCATGTTCGAGGGAATCGAAACGGTATAAAAGTATTCTGTCCTCGCCGATTCCGCGTTCACGCAGATTGTCCGCTATCATTCTCAAAATAGTGGACTTGCCCGAACGTCGAACACCGGATAGTATCTTTGCGAACGGCGTGTCGATATACGCCATAATCTTCTCGACATAGGTAGGCCTTAAAATCATGCCAATCACCTCCTCGTGATTATTATACCGCTAAATGAACCCGACATCAAGCGTTTTACGGTTATAATCTTAAAAATATTAATTGTTTATACGCTGTTGCGGTTTCATGATCCGTTAACGCTCCCGACCTTTCGTTGCCGGGGTAATGTTTTCGCGGTACGCTTATGTTCGTCGTATCGCCGGTTCATGACAGTGTACTGCACCGGTGTCCCAATCAGAACCTCTTTCTCCGGCGAGGTGTGGATTATCCAACGATTGGCATAGAATATCCCCGCATACGCCAAGAACCTGCTCCATCGCTTTTTTGTGGCATGTTTTTATCTTGATAATATCTTTGCAAGTCTTTTCGCGAAAGAATTGATTTCACCTGGTGTTGTGGCGTCTTTGGCGGCATATTGACAACAACCCCCTGTATAATTATGGAACGAGGATATATTTCGTATTGCCGGGCTTGGGGACTTTCTTCATCATTGCGGCCGCGCGGCCCGGCGTCGGAAGAAGCGCCGATTGTCGGCTCGCCGGGGAAATCGGCCGGAGTTTCACGAAGGAAGG
>JAISZM010000112.1 GCA_031269205.1 Eubacteriales Family XIII. Incertae Sedis bacterium
GTTGTCGCCCGTCCGCGGCGGGGGAGGTCACCGACTACGGCGACTACTCGAAGGCGACCGCGCTCTCGTCGATCGGGGCTGTCACGCTAGACGCGGGCGCCGTGACCATTGAACTTTCGGACGAACCGTTCAGTTATCAAGGCGACCTGAGAAGTCCCGAACTGCCGTGGCTCGTGAACGCCGGCTACCGACTCGACGGAGCGGATGTTTCCGCCGTCGAACTCGCGGGCAAATCGGGCGCGCTCGAGATACGTATAGAAACCTCGCGAAACCCCGCCGCCGACAGAGCCTACTACGACAACTACGTCATGCAGATAACCCTCACGTTCGACGGCGACGACTGCTCGAACCTCCGCGCGCCCGACGCGAGTGTCGCGAACGCGGGATCCGACAAGACCGCGGCCTTCACCGTGTTGCCCGGGGACGACGCCGATGTAACGGTGAAAGCGGACGTCACGGACTTCGAGATGGACGGTATACAGTTCGCGGCTCTCCCCTTCTCCATGGCGTTTGACCTGCCCGACGCGGGCGAGGTGACGGACGACATGGACGAACTCACGGACGCTATCGGCGACTTGGCGGACGGTACGGCGAAACTGGCGGACGGCGCGTCCGAACTCGACGGCGGCGTCGGCGAGTTCGAAGACGGCGTTTCCGATGTCGGCGACGGAGCGGAAAAATTGGCGGGAGGCTCATCGGATTTCGCGAAGGGATTAAAGGAACTCGACAAAGGCTCGGCCGGACTCGTGAGCGGCTCCGCCGTGATAGGCGGCAGTCTGAACAGCATGAGCGAAGCCATGGCGCCTCTGTCCGGAGGGCTGGATCTCTCGGGTCTGTTCGCCATGCTTCCGGGCTTCGACGAAACACCTACGGGCGCGGCCGTCATAGCGCAGGTGAACGCCCTGAATAAGGGCCTCGGCGAAATACATGCCGGCCTCGGCGCGCTGGCGAAAAATTACTCGTCGTTCCACGGGGGCTTGGAGTCGTACACGGGCGGCGTGGGAACGCTGTCTTCGAATTACGGCAAGTTGGACGAATCGCTCTCCCTGCTCTCGGGCGGGCTGAGCGAGGTGTCCAAGGGGGCGTCCACGCTGAGCGGAGGCGCGTCGGAACTGGCGAAGGGCGCCGATGAGCTGGCGGACGGCGCGTCCGAACTGGCGGACGGCGTCTCTGACCTGCCGGACAAGGTACAGGAAAAGATGGACGAGTTCGCGAAGGAATACGACAAGAGCGACTACGAGCCGCGATCCTTCACCTCCGCGAAGAACCGCGAAGCGTCGCTCGTACAGTTCGTGTTCCGCACGGGGGCGATAGAAAAACCGGAAGAAGCGAAGCCCGAGGAAAAGACGCCGGAAAAGACGACTTTCATAAGCCGCCTGCTCGCGCTGTTCGGCGTCGGGTGACTGCCGTCGCCGACCGAATCACACGTTGACCAGGAAGTACATGGCGTCGCCGTCCATCTCACACGTTGAATAGGAAGTGAATGACGTCGTCGACCGAATCACACATTGAACAGGAAGTGCATGACGTCGCCGTCTTTGACTTCGTAGTCCTTGCCCTCGGAGCGCAGCATTCCTTTCTCGCGCGCGGCGGGGAGGCCGCCACAGGCTACGAGGTCGTCGTAGGATATCGTTTCGGCTCTGATGAAGCCCTTCTCAAAATCCGTATGTATCTTGCCGGCCGCCTGTGGCGCTTTCGTACCGCGCCTGACGGTCCACGCACGAACCTCGGGTTCCCCGGCCGTCAGGAAGGAGATGAGGTCGAGCAAGCGGTATGACGCTTTGACGAGTTTGTCGAGTCCCGACTCGCCTATGCCGAGTTCGCGGATGAATTCGTCCCGCTCTTCGTCGTCGAGTTCCGTGAGTTCAGCTTCCACCTTCGCGGAAATCACGACCACGCCCGCGCCTTCGGCGTCGGCTATCTCCCGCACGACGGCGATGGAGGGATTGTCCGCGCCGTCCGCAGCGGCGGCGTCCTCGGAGACATTCGCCGCGTAGATGACGAGCTTGGACGTGAGCAGGTCGAGCGTCGCCACAAAATCGCGCTCGTCGTCGGTGAGGTCAAGCGCTCTTGCCGGCTTTCCGCTTTCAAGCCCGTCCATCACCTTGTTCAGAGTATCGAACTCCTTCTGCAAGCCCTTGTCGCCCTTCAGTGCCTTGGACGTCTTTTCGATACGGCGTTCGAGGGTTTCGAGGTCGGCAAAGATCAGTTCGAGATTGATCGTTTCGATGTCCGAGGCGGGATCCGGGGCGCCGTTCACGTGGACGACGTTCGCGTCGTCGAAGCAGCGCACGACGTGGACGAGGGCGGCGGCTTCGCGTATGTGGCCGAGGAATTTATTGCCGAGTCCCTCGCCCTTCGACGCGCCTTTCACGAGTCCGGCGATATCGTAGAAGCCTATCGTCGTGTATATCGTCTTCTTCGAATTGTACATGCGGTGCAATACGTCGAGGCGCTCGTCCGGCACGGCGACGACGCCGACGTTCGGCTCTATCGTGCAAAATGGGTAGTTGGCGGACTCGGCGCCCGCACGGGTTATCGCGTTGAAGAGCGTACTCTTGCCGACGTTCGGCAGACCGACGATACCGAGCTTCATTTCGTTTCCTCCGCATTTTCTCCATCGTCAGACCCGGCTTCGTCGTCCCCTTCCTCATCGACCGACGCGTCCGCATACCTCTCATATTCGGGCGGCTCGCCCGAATATCTGAATTTATTCCACAGACAATAGTACGCGACGAAGGCGACCGCGATCACGGCCGCGCTCAGGACCTGCGCCTGTTTCAGCGGCCCGAGCATGAGACTGTCCGTCCTCAGACCTTCGACGATGAAACGCTCCGCGGAGTAGAGAATGCAGTAGAGCAGGAAGGTCTGCCCGACGAACCGTCGCCTGTTATCGACGTATCGCAGCAACAGGAACAGGAACAGACACCACAGCGATTCGTAGAGGAAGGTCGGGTGAACCTTTTGACCATCCACCAAAATGCCCCACGGCAGATCCGTCGAGCCGCCGTGCGCCTCGCCGTTGAAGTAGTTGCCCCAGCGCCCTATCGCTTGACCGAGCGGAACCACCACGAAGAACAGATCCATGATGTTCAGCGGCCGATCCTTCCAGAGTTTACAGAGCACGATGGCCATGACGCACCCGAAGATGAGTCCCCCGTGTATCGCGAGACCGCCCTCGCGCACCTGAAACACCCTCGACGGATCCTCCATATAGTACGGCAGTTTGAAGGCGACGTAATAGAGCCGTGCGCCGATGATGCCGCTGACGGCTATGAAGATGGCGTAATTGAGCGCTTTGTCGCCCGAGAGACCGTGGAGCGGAGCACGCCTGCAGATGAGATATATGCACACGGCGAAGCCGCAGGCTATGAGGATGCCGTACCACATGATGTCGATGCCGCCGATACTGAACGCCACCCGGTCGGGCGTTGCGTTGAAAAAACTCATCTCAATACCTCTTCGCTATAGCGCGGAACTCCGCCAACGCGGCGGTCGGATCATCGGCCGAAAAGATGCCCGAACCCGATATGACCATATCGGCCCCGGCCTCGAATATCTCCGCCGCGTTATGGGGGTAGACGCCGCCGTCTATGTTTATAAGGTAGTCCGCGCCCGATTCCTCCCTCATGCGCCTGAGTTCCGACAGTTTCCGCAGGGACGAAGGTATGAGGCTCTGTCCGCCGAAACCGGGGTTCACGCTCATGACGAGGATCTGATCGATGTCGCCGAGCACGTAGTCGAGTACGCGCGGATCAGTAGACGGGTTCAGCGCGACACCGTTCTTCTTGCCGAGTGAACGGATGTATGAGAGCGTCCTGTGCAAATGCCGCGCGGCCTCGTAGTGTACGACGATATATTCCGTGTCGGCGCCCGCGAAACTGTCTATGTGGCGCTCGGGTTCGACGGCCATGATGTGTACGTCGAGAGGCAGGCTGACCCTGCCGGTCATACAGTCAGTCACGAACGAGCCGATGGATATGCGCGGGACAAAACTCCCGTCCATCACATCGATGTGAATATAGTCGGCGCCGCCCGCCTCGGCGAGCGCTATCTCATCACCGAGTCTCATGAAGTCCGCGGACAGTATCGAAGCGGCTATCTTGCCCATGTCAGTTCACCTTTCTTTTACGGAAAACTCTAAAAACTCTCCGCGCGTGCCCTTGCCTCGCCGAGCATACGGCAATACGAATCGTATCTGCTTTCGGCCACCTCTCCACCTCGCGCGGCGTCGCGCACGGCACAGTCCGGCTCGTCCGTATGCGTGCAGTCGTCGAACCGACACTTTCCGCTCAGGGCCGCTATCTCGGGGAACAGGTAGGCCACCTCCGCGGGCTCGACCGAAACGCCGTCGAACGACGTGTAGCCTGGCGTGTCGAACAGCTCCGCGCCGAAGTCCGTTTCAAACAGCTCGACGTGCCGCGTCGTGTGTCTGCCGCGTTTCGTCTTGCGGCTGATAGCGCCCGTCTCGATACCGCCGACATCGTCGCCGCCGAGCAGAAAGTTGATGATGCTGGACTTGCCCACACCGGATGGCCCAGCGAAGGCGGAGCGTTTATCCGCGAGTCTGTCTTTCAGCGCGTCCATACCGGATCCGGCCAGAGTGCTGACCGTCAGCGTATCGTATATGCGGTCGTACACGTCCGTCAAAAAGTCCGCGGATCCGAGGTCAGCCTTGTTGACGCAGACGAGCGCGTCCGCCGAAGCGGCTTCGGCCGCGGCCAGAAATCTGTCGAGCGCCTCGGTGTGAGGCTCGGGATCGCGGACGGACACGGTCACAACGAACAGATCGATGTTCGCGACGGCAGGACGGACGAACGAGTTGCGGCGCGGCAGTATCTCGGTAACAAACCCGTCCTCTTCGTCGAGGATGTCTATGACGGCCTCGTCGCCGACGAGCGGCGTTATACCCTCTTTTTTAAATATCCCGCGCGCGCGACATTGGTACACGCAGTCTACGGATGAACCCGGATCGCCTGACCGCTCCCGATTCCGGGACGAACCGGATCCGCCGATTCTGACGTAATAGAAGCCCGACAGAGCCTTGACTATCGTACCGCGCACAGTATCAACCGGTCACCGTCCCTTTGTTGAAGTCGACATTATAGGCCTTCACCTCCACGTTGTCGAAGTATACCCTCAGTACGGCGCCGGAACCCGTGCCCCTGAAAGACACCGTTTCACTGCCCTGAGCCTTGAGCCTCTCCTCCTCTTCGATGATATACTTTTCGCTACCGTCGTTCAGCTCCAAAAGGACGGTGAAAAAGAACGTGTCGGCCTGAGCGCCTGAAAAGTCAATGTCGACGGACAACGTCTGTGTCTTGTCCTTGGGGCCCTTGCTTATCAGGACATCGACCGACTGGCCGGCACTGAGCTTTGTGCCTTTTTTATACTGCTGCCACATGACGCTGCCTTTTTTATACCCGTCGCTATAATCCTCATCGGCGGAGCCGATCACAAGTCCGACCTTCTGAAGCGCTGACGTCGCCTGTTTGAGCGTCTTCCCCATGAGATCGGGCACTTTGACCTCTTCGGCCTTTTTACCCTTGCTGACCGTGATATCTATGACAGAACCTTCTTCGAGTTTTTCCCCGGATTTCGGATCTTGATCTATGACCTGATCCAGAGGCTTCTCGCTGTCTTCAGCAAAGGTCTCCCCCAGCTTGAATCCAGCCGCTTCGATAGCGTACTCGGCGCTCGCGCGGCTCTTGCCTATGAGGTCTGGCACTTCCGACGTCTCGTCTACCGGGTTTTCTTCGGGAATTTCCTCAGAACCCTTGCTCAGAATCAGCGTCACCGTTTCTCCCTCCGCGAGTTCTTCACCCGCCTCGGGGTTCTGTTCGACCACATAGCCAGCCTCGTACTTGTCGCTGTAAACATCGTCTCCGAGTTCCACTACATAACCCTGCGCGTCGAGAGCCGCCGCCGCGTCCTCCGCGTTCATGCCGACCACGTCCTCGACCGTCTGAGTTTCGGTTTCCTTGTCCAACAATTTCGTCATGGCGGGCCAGACGAAGAAATACGCGACCAATGCCGCGGCCACGATAGCCACGATGATGGCGATCGCCTTGTACTTCCTGTTCTCATCCTTGCGTTTCATCGGCTTCGCTGCTTTCTTCGCTTTGCCAAGAGCGATGTTCCTGTCGTCCTCGTCGTCCTCGTCGTAAGTGTCGGTTTCGACGGGTGCGTAATCCTCGTCGTCATACACCTCATCGTCGTACTCGTCGTGGTATTCATCGTCGCGCGGATCGCCCGTTATCGACGACCTGACGGCGCCCGCGATGGCCGGGTCGACAAACCCGCCCGTGAGACGGTCGACGTTGCGCAGCGCCCCGAGCATCTCGTCCGCGTTTCTAAAGCGGTTCACCTGGTGCTTCTCCGTCGCCTTCATGATTATCTGTTCAAGGGCTGGCGGCACGCCGGGTACGAGTTTTGACGGCGCGGACATCCTGTCGTTCATGTGCATGACGGCGATGGCCACCGCGTTGTCCGCGTCGAACGGAACCCGCCCCGTGAGCATCTCGTACATGACGACGCCGAGCGAATAGATATCGGAGCGCTCGTCCATGTACATGCCTCTGCCCTGCTCGGGCGAGAAGTAATGCACCGTACCCTTGACCGTGTTGTCGTTGACCGTCGTGCCGTCTGTGACGGCGCGCGCTATGCCGAAGTCGGTTATCTTCGCGTGACCGTCCTGCGTGATGAGGATGTTGTGCGGTTTCACGTCGCGGTGAATGATGTTGTTCCGGTGCGCGACGGAAAGCGCCGACGCGATCTGTTCGGATATCTTCAGCACGAAACGATAGTCGAGCGGCCCCTTCTCCCGAATGATGTCGCTGAGCGGCCTGCCTTCGATGAGTTCCATGACTATGTAATATACGTTGCCGTCTTTTCCTACGTCGAAAATGCTGACGATATTCGGATGCGTCAGGCTCGCCGCTGATCGCGACTCCTTCCTGAAGCTGTCCACGAAGTTGGCGTCCGTAACATATTCGGGGCGGAGCACCTTGATGGCCACGGGACGGTTGAGCAGTTTGTCCCTCGCCCGGTACACGACGGCCATACCGCCGTCGCCTATCTTCTCCAGTATCTCGTATCTTCCAGCCAGTATCTTGCTCATAATTTCCTCGTTTCTTACCTTATCTCCGCACCCGCCGCCGCGCAAACCGTTTTCTTATTCCTCCACGCATACGACCGTGATGTTGTCGTATCCGCCTTTGTCGTTAGCCTTGCGGATAAGTTTTTTGCACGCCCTGTTCAGGTCCTTCTCGCCTTTCACCGTTTCGCTTATCTCCTCGTCCGTCAGTTCGCCGTGCAAACCATCCGTGCAGAGGATGAGACGATCGCTCGGTTCAAGGTCGAAGTAGTAGAAATCCGGTTCGGCCTCCGACCCCGCACCGAGCGCGCGGGTTATCATATTCCTGCGCGGATGATCCCGTGCCTCGCTCTTGGTCAGCGATCCTGTGCTGACAAGATCCGCGACATAGGAATGGTCGTCCGTGAGCTGGGAAATCTCTCCCGCTCGTATCATATAGGCGCGACTGTCGCCTATGTTCGTGATATAGAGTTCGCTTCCGTCAAAGTACGCGGCCACCGCCGTGGTCGCCATCCCCTCGTTCTCCGGATTCTCCTGCGCGAGGTTTCGTATGTCGTGATTTATCTTCCTGAAGCATCTGAAGAAATACCCTTTGAACCAGTTGTAGCGGTATTTGCCCTCCATATCCGCCGCGTTCGCTATGGGGTTGTTCTTCAAAAACTCCTCGATACCGTTCACGGCGCTGCGACTGGCCAGCTCGCCCGAGTTGCCTCCGCCGACGCCGTCGGCCACGACGAAAAGTCCTTCGCCGGGAAGCACGAGCAGAGCGTCCTCGTTGATCGCCCTTTTCCGTCCCGTATCCGTCCTGAAACCTACTTGCATACGGTGTTCCCTTCATTCCTTGCGGAGCATCTTGCAGATATAGAAACCGTCTGTGCCATCGTCCGGCGTCGTCAGTTGTTTCTGTTCGAGCTTTATAAAATCACGATTCCTTTTCAGGAAATCCCGCGTCACAAACTCGTTCTCCTTCCGCGAAATCGTGCAGGTGCAGTATACGAGCACGCCGCCCGGCTTCACGTACTTCGACGACGCCGCGAGAATATCGCGCTGCCTGGAGGGGAGCATTTTGAGTTCACTATCCCACTTCTTATATTTTATCTCGGGCTTGTGCCGAACCGTGCCGAGTCCCGAGCACGGGACATCGCATATCACCTTATCCGCGCCGTCTATGAGATCGCTCCTCGTATTGCAGGCATCCCATATCATCGTGCGAATGATATCTATGCCGAGCCTTTTCGCCTGCGCGTCTATGATCCTCAGCCTGCGTTTGTAGATGTCGAAGGCGTATATCCTGCCGTCGTTGTTCATGAGTTCGGCCATCGCCGTCGTCTTGCCGCCGGGCGCGGCGCACACATCTACGACGGTTTCGCCCGGCTTAGGGTCGAGGGATATGACGGGGGCCAGCGCCCCTTCGTCCTGCACCGAGTAGAGTCCGCTGTCATAAAACCTGCCGCCGATGATGTCCCGGCCTTCGATGAGCAACGAATTCTTGAACAGCCTGCCCTCATAGACGTTGAACCCTCTCTCCATCATGCGCTTGCGCAGATTGTTCCTGTCCGACTTCAGCGTGTTGACCCTGATCGTCAGCGGGGGCACGTCGTCGCCCGCCGCGAGCAACCGCTCGGCCTCGGCTTCACCGCGCTCCTCGATCCACAGGCTCACTATCCACGGGTCGTAGCTGTACCGCAACGAAAGGTAGCGCACCGTGTCTTCCTCCCTCGGCGGCAATTCGACATATTCCTTGTCGCGCAGGTACTGCCGAAGCACACCGTTCACGAACCCGTCCCTGCCGCGCGCGAAAGTGCGCGCGAGAAAGACCGACTCGTTGACGGCTGCGTAATCCGGCACGGAATTCATGTAGATGATCTGGTAAAGGCCCATGCGAAGGATCGTGACGTCCTCCGCGCCCATCTTCTCTATCGGTGTCCTGACGAAGATGGAGATGATGTAGTCGAGGTATATCTTCCTGCGGAGTACGCCGAAAGCGAGTTCACGCACGAAGGACGGCGCCGGCGGGGTCTGCCTCGCGATATGGGTGTTTGTGGAGATATTTGAATACGCCTTGTTCTTTTCGACGTCTCTGAGGATATAGAATGCTGTTTTCCTGTTTATGTCCACTTCGCCCGCCTCATTACAATCTTTCGCGAGTCATGTTCGCGCGACCCGCCTTCGCGTCATACATCTCGTGCTTCACTCAAACATCGCGCCCCGTTCCACGCTGTGGCCTCTCAGCCAGTCGGCCGCAGCCATAGGCTTGCCTCCCGGCGACTGTATCTTCATTATCTCGACCGCGCCGCTCAGCCCCGCCGCGACCTCTATGACACCGCCGTCGGTACGCACGACCTCGCCGGGTCGGGCCACACCGCGTTTCGAGAGCGCATGAGCGGCGCACTCCGACGCACGGACCTCCCACAGCTTGATCTTCTCACCGCCGAGGAAAGCGTACGCGCCGGGCGAGGGAGTCATCGCAAGCACCTTTCTCTCTATCTCGAACGGCGTCCGCGAAAAGTCGATCCGGCCTTCCTCCCTTCGTACGGGAGGGGCATACGTGGCCTCCGCGTCGTCCTGCGGTTCGCGCCGCGCCGCGCCGTTCATGACGGCGGGCAACTCGTCAGACAGCATATCCGCACCGAGCTTCGCGAGGACTTCGGTCACTTCACCCGAACTCATGCCCTCTATCGATACGGCGCGCGACGCTATAACATCGCCCTCGTCCATTCCTTCCGACATATACATCAGCGACACACCCGATCTGCCGTCGCCCGACTCCACCGCCCGGTGGATCGGCGCGGCGCCCCGATATTTCGGAAGCAACGAGGCGTGTATGTTGATGCAGCCGAACCGCGGCGTCTCAAGCGTTCCCTTCGGCAAAATTTTACCATAGGCGCAGACTACTATCAAGTCGGGACGGGTCTGCGCGAGGATAGTTTTCCATTCTTCGCCGATTCTCAGCGACTCCGGCTCAAAAACCGGCAGTCCGAGTTCCCCGGCCCTCGTCTTCACGGGCGACGGGGCCAGTCTGTGTCCCCTGCCGCGCGGCCGATCGGGCCTGGTCACGACGAAAACAGATCCGAGGTTCGATCCGTGCAGGACGTCGAGAGCCGGCACGGCAAACTCGGGCGTACCCATGTACATGATATTTGGGGTTTCACTACGTTCGCTCATGAGGCTCCTGCCTGAGGCTCGTCTGCACCTGACGTCGCTTCCGCCCTCGTTATCTCATCCGCGATGTCCGTGAACAACACGCCGTTGAGGTGGTCTATCTCGTGGCACAGAGCCTTCGCGAGTATACCGCTTCCCTCCACCTGTACCTCGACGCCGTTTCTGTCGACGGCCTTGACGGTCACGCGCTCAGGCCGCTTCACCAGGCCCGAAACGCCTGGCACGGAGAGGCAACCCTCCCTTTCGCACAACTCGCCCTCGGACGCGACGATCTCGGGATTCAGCAGCTCGTAGAGAACCCCGCCGGGAGCGTTGACGGGCAGGTCGGGTGCCGAACGCGAGAGCGCGTCGGACGCGGCGGGCAAGGGCAGATCGGATACCGATGCGGAGGACTCGGCGCGAACGTCCGCGCCGTCGCCATCCGCGCCGACACTCTCGTCTCCCGCCCGCGGCACGCTCTCGTGCTCCTCGCGCCACGGTTCAGTGACGTCGATGATCACGGCGCGGCGCAATACGCCGACCTGCGGCGCCGCGAGGCCGACTCCGTCGGCCTCGCGCATCGTCTCCCACATATCGTCAAGCAGGAGGCGCGTGCGTTCACCGAAGTTCCTCACCTGCTTTGATTTTTTTCTCAGTACCTCATCGCCGTCGGTGACGATCGCTCTTAACGCCATAGCACGTTCTGTTACCTTTCTTTCAAACAGCGGCGGTGCATTCCGAATGAGATTCCGGCGCGTCGTCGCGCCTCAACCGGAGTGCCGACGCGCTGTCGCGTCTCAACTCCTATGAAAACGGATTCACCTCTATTATTATACGATATCCCGCGGCCTTGTCGGTATTGATTTTTTTCTTCATGGCCGCGAGGACGTGTTCGTACGCGGCGCGCGAGGCGGGCATGACCTTCATGTTCAGCGAGTAAGCGATCTCCCTGCCCCGTCTGCGCGCAAACTCCCTGTGCGGGCCGAGGATGTTGGATCTGTCGCTTTCGCCGACAGCGGCCGTGAGCGCGCCGAGCAGGCTTGCGGCGCCGTTAAACGCGGCGGACTCCGAATCCGCGAGGGCCGTCACCCGGTAGAGATCGCTGTACGGCGGGTAGGACAACGTTCTTCTCACGAGTATCTCCGTCGCGTAGAAACCGTCGTAGTCGCTGGCCGCCGCCGCCGCTACAGCGTAGTGCTCCGGCGAATACGTCTGCACATAGACCTCGCCGAATCCCGCGCCGCGTCCCGCGCGGCCAGACGCCTGCGTTATGAGCTGGAAGGTGCGCTCGGCCGCGCGAAAGTCGGGGATGTTCAGGCTCACGTCGGCCGCGATGATTCCGACGGGCGAGATGTTCTCGTAGTCGAGTCCCTTGGCGACCATCTGTGTGCCGATGAGAATATCCGTCTTTCCCGCGCCGAAATCCCCGAGTATTTTTTCGGCGGAACCTTTTCGCGCGGACGAGTCGAGGTCAAGGCGAGCCGTCTTCGCGCCGGGAAACGCCGCGCGCGTCAGCGCTTCGACCTTCTCCGTGCCGACGCCGAAATGCCTGATATTCTCACCGCCGCATTCGGGGCAGGTCTTCGGCAGGGGCAGGTATTTGCCGCAGAAGTGGCACTCGGCTCTGTGCCTCTCCCGGTGGTACACCATCGAAATGCCGCACTCGGGACACCGCGTCACGTAGCCGCAGTCGCGACATGAGATAAACGTGCTGTACCCGCGCCTGTTCAGAAAGAGGATGGTGCGTCTGCCCGCCGCGAGATTCGACGTTATCGAATCGTGCAGAGCGGCGCTGAAGATGCTCCTGTTACCCTGCTTGAGTTCCTCCCTCATATCCACGACGTTCAAACTCGGCATGGGCGCGCCGCCCACCCGCTCCTTCAACTCGAGCAGACGGTACACGCCCGAACGAGCGCGGTACATGGATACGACGGAGGGCGTCGCGCTACCGAGAACGCAAACCGCGCGCGCGCGTGCGGCCCTCTTCAGAGCTACCTCTATGGCGTCGTACTTCGGCGTCATGTCCGACTTGTACGTGGTCTCATGCTCTTCGTCGACGATGATGAGGCCGACGTTTTCAAACGGAGCGAATACGGCGCTGCGCGCGCCTATCGCGATGTCGGCCTCGCCGCGTTTGATGCGTATCCATTCGGAATATCGCTCGCCCTTCGACCGCTTGCTGTGTGTGACGGCGACCCTTGCCGCGCCGAATCTGTCGGTGAACTGTTCCGCTAGTTGCGGCGTCAGGCTTATCTCGGGAGTGAGGACGATAACCTTGCGTCCTCTGTCCACAGCCTCAGCCGCGGCGCGCATGTAGAGTTCGGTCTTGCCGCTGCCCGTGACGCCGTGAACAAGATAGGCGGCGTATTCGCCCCCGCCTATTCCCCCTTTCAACTCGGCGAAAGCAGCGCTCTGTTCATCCGTCAGCGCTGGGGGCGACGCGCCCGCAGCGGGCGTCGGCGCCGCATCGGACGCAGGGCTGTTCCCGGCAATTTCGCCGATCGCGTCCGCGGCGGCTGGATCGATCCCGGCCGGCAGGGTGCGCGGCGCTCTGCGCTTCGTGGGCGCGACGGGCGGAGCAAAGCACGCGAGCGCGTCTATCAGGCGGCAAAAATACCTACGGCGCATCCACCGGGCGACACTCACGTCGTCGGGGTTCAGCGAGCCATCCTCATCTATCGAAATTATTTTCTTGACGGATCTGCCCTCGAGTTCCTCAGGCAGGGAGTCCCTGACCGCTACGACGTATCCGGCCCTCGAGCGACTACCCGCGAACGGCGCGAGTACCTTGGCGCCGACGCGCGCCGCGTCGCCCTCCATCGCGTAGGTGAACAGGTCGTCCACCATATCGCTTCTGGTATCTATCGCGATGTCCACGTACTTAAATGTTTCGATGTCGTTCATACCGCTCTCCCCGCGCCGCGCTACCGACGCGCGAAATCGCATCCGCAATACGTCTGGCGGTACAGACCGTATGCACACGACAATTCTATCGAGCGGGCGTACCCGTCATTCTTTTTAAAGTCTTCGGCGAGAAAATCCACGCCGTACTGCATCATGAGCCTGCCGCCGACAGCGCTTATGACCGAATGATCCTTGTGCGGACTGACGCTGAGCGTCGTCGTAAAAGAGTCAAAGCCGTGCAGGGACGCGAACTCCGCCGTTCTCACCAACCTGAGGGATATGCAGCGCTCGCACCTCTTGCCACCCTCGGGGTCGTCCTCATAGCCCGCGCATATCCGGTAATACACGCCAGGGTCATAGGGTCCGACGATCAGCCCGACCCTCGACGGCGAGTCCATGGATGAGTTGTATATCTCAACGAAGGAACGCTGCGCCTCAAGGCGTTTTTTATACTCGTTCTCGTCCGTGATGTTTGGGTTGTAAAAGAATATGGTGACGATCCGATCCCTCGCGAGCCTCTCGACGACCGACGTGCTGCACGGTCCGCAACAGCTGTGTACCAGTATCGTACGTCGGCGCTTCTCAGGCTCTCCCTCACCCGTCCAGGTGAGAGGACCCGTATGCCCGCCGTCGATTCCTCCCAGCGGCGTTTGGTTCATCTGACCATCCGCGGGCGCGTGTTCTCCTCCCCCAGACGCCCGTCGTTGTAGTGACGTCTACAGAGCGAAACGTACATATCGTTGCCGCCGACGAGTATCTGGTCGCCCGTCTTGACAAATTTACCGTCCACGACGCGCGCCACCATCGTCGCTTTGCGGCCGCACCAGCAGATCGTCTTGATCTCCTCTATCTTGTCGGCGTAGATGAGCAGATATTTGGACCCTTCGAACAGCTCGTTGCGGAAGTCGTTCTTCAGGCCGTAGACCATGACAGGTATGTCGTAGCCGTCGACGATCTCCGTCAGCTCGAGCACATGATGCTTTTTCAGGAACTGCCCCTCGTCCACGAGTACGCAGCTTATGCGCTCGGCGGGAGCGGGCGC
>JAISZM010000123.1 GCA_031269205.1 Eubacteriales Family XIII. Incertae Sedis bacterium
GTAACGCCCTGCTTGCCCGCGATTGCCGCGGCTGTGCCGGCCGCCTGGCCTGTACACAGTGCAGGCGTGCAGTAGCGCAGCGCGGACCAACTGATCAAATCGCAGTCCACCGAGCCTCCCGCGGCCATCAGATTCGGGATGTCCTTCGATACCATGCAGCTATACGGGATATCAAACGGCGTATTCTCGTATTTGAAGTGGTGGCTGCCCGTCGGGAAGAACACGTCCACCTGCATATTGCAGCAGGCGACAGCGTCGTCGAACACCTTTGTTTCGTACAGGTCGTCCACACCGACCGAACGGTCAGCCACGATCCTGTGCGAATCCCTCATCAGCAGGCGCGACGGCGTCTGTTCCAGCCTCGCGTTTTCAAAACCGGGGACGCTCTCCTTGAACATGTTGAAGGTTTCCCAGGCCTGGCGTCTCATATCGATTTCGCCGGCCGTCATGCTCTCCACCATCCACGGATGCTCGCCCTTTGGCAGCGGGTAGTACGGATGCAGTATCCAGCAGCGCCCGTTTGCGTATTCGTTCATGAGGCAACTGCCGCGCGCGGCCTTGAGTTTCCCTTCTTTCTTGTAGCGCGCAAACGTCTTTTTGCCCTTGACCCAGGAATCCCACTCTTCTTCATTCTGCTCGGCAAATTCACGGAACTTCTGAAAATCCATATTTGCTACAAACATGCCGTAGCCAAGGCCCATGTGCATTCCTTTGAACGGGCCGTACCTGTCGTCGGCATATCCTTCTTCCCCTGTGACCCTCGCGCCGGATTTCCATGCGACGTGGCCAACGCTCGTGCAGTCTATGACGGTCTTCCCCAGGACGGCGCGTCTGCCTTCGTGCGTCTCCACTATCACGCCTCTGATAAGCCCGTTCTCGACGATGGCGTCAGTTACAAACACGTGGTAGAACAGTCTTACGCCTGACTCGTACATCTTCTGCTCGAGCATATACTTGTAGTATTCACCGTCAAAATAGAAGCATCCGGAATCCCTGCTTCCCCAGTGATCGCGTATGATGCCCGGAGGGGAGTCAAAAATGGCGTCGCCGTCTTTGAGTCCGTTGATAAGCTCCTGCACGATGCCGCCCTGTACACGGTCGTCCACAAAAGAGAACGTATCGTTGAAGGCAAGCGTCTGGTTGCCTCCAAGGCATCCGTAATTCTCCAACAGCACCGTGTCCGCCCCGTTGCGGGCGGCGGCAAGCGCAGCCCCAATGCCACCGGGACCCCCGCCGACGACGACTACATCCGCTTCATAGAGAAGAGGGATTTCCCTCGATGCTTCTGATATGGTTTTCATTGTTTGCTCCTTTCTGCTTTGTTTTTTCCAGGGATCACAGCCGCCGTCCTACATGCCAAAACCGCCGCCCCAACTTTTCGTTCTCTTACGGTACATTTCGACAAGCGCCGGATCCAGATTCTTGTTCGTCGTCACAAAGCCCTGACTTGCGAGCTTGCTCTGCAGCTTGGATACCTCTATGTTTTTAGGCGCCACCTTCTCTTTGCTCGCAAGCGCCGCCGCGGTTCCGGCAGCCTGCCCGACGCACATCGCGGGCACGCAATAGCGCAATGCCGCAAACGGAATAAACTCCATGGAGATCGCTCCGCCTGCCGCGAGGAGGTTGTCGAAATCCTTGGAGATGATGCTGCGGTACGGCACGTCGTAGGGTGTGAGGTTGAAATCGAATTTGTGAGACCCGTTCGGATAGAAATAGTCCGGCGGCATGTTGCAGCAGGCGATCGAATCCTCGAATGTCCTCCCGCTGTAAATATCCTTTTCAGTTATCTTGTACTCGCCTACAATCCTGTGACTGTCACGGAACATCAGCCTCGTCGGAGTCACGGAAATTTCCGTCTTTTCAAAGCCGGGTATACGTTCCCTGCACAGCTCAAAGATCGACCACGCCTGCCTGCGCATATCGACAGTAGCCTCTGTGATCAGATCGGCCTCCCAGGGATGCCTGCCCTTGGGGATGGAATAGCCGGGACTGAGCATCCATACCCGCCCGTCTTCATATTCCTGAAAAATCAAACTGTCGCGCAGGGAATGAAGCCTGCCTGTGGCCTTTTCCTCCTGGAAGAGCTTTCTCCCCTTGACCCAGCCATCGAACTCCTCCGGGTTTTCTTCGGCAAACTCCCGGAACTTTTTATAGTCCAGATTGCGAAGATAATATCCATAGCCGAAGCCCATATGCTGCCCCTTGAAAGGACCGAAGCGGTCGTCCGGATAACCTTCTTCGCCCTCGCATTCGGCGCCTGCCCGCCACGCCAACTCCGCGATGCCCGTGCAGTCTATCACGCTCTTGCACAGCACGGCCTGGCGACCTTCCATCGTTTCTATGACGACGGCCTTGATCGACCCGCCCTCCACCGCTGCGTCGACCGCGTAGGAGTAATAGAGCATCTTGACGCCGGCCTCCGCCATCAATATATCGAGCAGACGCTTATAATACTCCGCATCGAAATAATAGCAGCCTTCGCGCGTACTCCAGTGTTCCTTGATGCCACCGGCGTTCGATGGGAGGATGGCCTTGCCCTCGATCAATTTGTCGATCAGTTCCTGAACGACGCCGCCCTGGATATGGTCGTCGATGAACGAGAACGAAGGGTTGAACGTCAGGGTCTGGCACCCGCCGAGAAACGAATACCTTTCTATCAGAACCGTCTTTGCCCCGGAGCGTGCTGATGATAACGCGGCGCCTATCCCTGCCGCGCCTCCTCCGATAACAACGACGTCTGTTTCACACAGCACAGGCGTTTTCCGAGAAGCTTCTGCGATTGTTTTCATGATTACCTCCTTAAAATTAACACTCTTGCTTTTCTGCTATGACAAACTAGTCGGTCAATTCTTTGAATATCAACCTGACAGCCATCGCCCCGGCATCGGGAAAATTCAGACTCCGATCGCCCACATATGACGCGCGACCTTTTGAAGCGACCATCCGCTTAGTCTCTTCCGCGCCTTCGGAAGCCGCCCTTGCGGCGGAAATAAACGCCTCCCTGACGGACAGGTTTTCATCCGCGGCCGTGCGCAACGCCGCCGCCGCCGGGATCAGCGCGTCAAGCAGCGTTTTGTCGCCGAGCCGCGCCCCGCCGCGCTTTTGAATCGCCGAGACCGCGTCCTCAAACATCCGCGTGATATCCGTGAGCGCCAATTCCTTCTGGCCTTTGACGGATGATGCGGCGGCGGCGAAAGCGGATCCCCAGATGGGGCCGGACGCGCCGCCGCAAAACTCAGAAATAATCATCGAGCATCCGCGGAGGAACTTGAATACCGAGCCGCTATCGAGACTGTCGAGTTCCGCCTTGACCTCCCGGAACCCTTTTGCGAGGGACATACCGAAGTCGCCGTCGCCCGCCACTGAATCCAGCTCACAGAAATATGTTTCGTTCTCTATGATGATGTCGCACATACGCGCAACCTTTTCTTTGATATCTGTTACCGTTACACCCATGAATACACCTCACTCTGCCATAAATACATCATTCATTCCGCTGCACCTATGCGCCGCGTCAGACCGTCATGGCTGGCGCGCCGGACGAGGCGTCCAGCAGTTCTCTGGTTTCCGCATCCAGTTTCAGGAGCGTTACGGAGAAGCCCGCCATGTCGAGGGACGTCATGTAGTTGCCGACGAAAGCCTTGTGTACGCCTATGCCCTTTGCCGACAGAATTTCATGCACATCGCGGTACTGGATAGAGAGTTCCATCAAGGGAGTACCGCCGAGTCCGTTGACCATCACAGCGCAGACATCGCTTTCGGACAGATTCATCTCCGCCAGCAGCATACCCACCATATCCTCAGCAAGCTCCTTTGAGTCGCGCAACTTCCTCCGCTCGATCCCCGGCTCACCGTGGATACCGACGCCGAACTCGATCTCATCTTCGCCGAGTGAAAATGTCGGCGTGCCTTTTGCGGGTACCGTGCAGGAGGTGAGCGCCAGGCCGATCGACTTCACGTTCGCGACGACTTTTTCAGCTATCCTCTTCACCTCCGACAGGTCCGCGCCCGCTTCAGCCGCCGCGCCCGCTATTTTGTGTACGAACAGCGTTCCGGCGACTCCGCGCCGGCCTATCGTATAGAGGCTGTCTTCCACCGCGATATCGTCGTTGACATACACCTTTTCTATCTCTATATCGTCGTCTTCGGCCAACTCCGCCGCCGAATCAAAATTCATGCAATCGCCCGAGTAATTCTTGATGATGAGCAGCGTCCCTTTTTCGGTCCTTGTCTGTAAAATCGCATTATATATCTGCATGGTCGACGGCGAGGCGAACACATCCCCGGCGACCGCCGCCGTGAGCGCGCCCTTTCCGACAAATCCGGCGTGCGACGGCTCATGCCCGCTGCCGCCTCCTGAAACCAGCGCCACCCTGTCCTGCCGAATATCTCTTCGTTTGATGATCTTGTAGCGCGCATCAAGCTCCACATCCGGATTTGCCGCGGCAATGCCTCTTACCATATCCATCGCCGCATCTTCAACACGATTGAGAATTTTTTTCATAGCTGCTCTCCGTCTACTCTCGCAAGCTCTGGCGCATACGCGCCTGATCCCGCGCTACGCTACGTCCGACCGACATATCGACTCTTTATAGGCTACGCCTATGGCATCCGCTGTCTTGATACACGCTACGACATCCTCCACGGTAACAGGGAAAGGCATCGAGTAGATCGACTCTTCAGGAATGCAGGCTTTTTCCGCCACTTGAACGAGTTCCTCTTCCGTAATGCTGTCCACACCGATATCCGCCAGACAGACCGGCAGGCCGAGCTTCACGCAGAAGGAGAGTACCTCTTCGACTTCATCGGTCGGCGCGTTTTCAAGAACAAGCTGCACGAGCGTACCGAAGGCCACCTTCTCCCCGTGATAATATTCATGAGTCCCTTCCAGAATCGTCAACCCGTCGTGGATGGCGTGCGCTCCCGCAAGTCCGCCGCTCTCGAAACCGAGGCCGGAAAGCAGGATGTTAGCCTCCACGATATTCTCAAACGCCTGCGTCACGACGCCCGCGTCGCAGGCCTCTTTCGCCTTCACCCCGTCGCGCATGAGAGTCTGATAGCACAGCTCAGCGAGCGCGAGAGCCGTCATCGTGGACTTTGCGGGATCCGCCTTGCCTTCACGGTATCCCGCCGGAAGGCCGGCGTTCACATTCGCGAAAGCGGCGTGCGTCGCGCGCGCCTCAAAATATGTCGAAAGAGCGTCGCCCATGCCCGACACGAGGAAACGCGTCGGCGCGGCCGCGACGACTTTCGTGTCGACCATCACGACGCTCGGACTCTGCTTGAAGTAAGCGTAATCATCAAATGCGCCATCCGGCGTATAGAGCACCGCGGAGTGACTCGTAGGAGCGTCCGTGGCCGCTATGGTAGGCACGATGATGAGCGATTCCCCCTTCGCGACGCATTTCGCTGTATCTATGGCCTTGCCGCCGCCCAAACCGATGATGCAGTCGCAATTCCTCTCCTCTGAAAGTTTCTGTAGGCGCGCTATTTCCTCCCGTGAGCATTCGCCGCCGAAAGCGCTCGACACGAACGTGACGCCAAACTTTGCCGCCGTCGCTTTGAGCTGCGCCCCGACGCGCGCCACATCGTCCGCATGGGCGATAAGCAGGGCCGACTTGCCAAAGGTTGTGACAAAATACCCGAGATTGTATAGTTCATCCTCGCCTTGAACGTATTTCGTAGGGCATATAAAAGCTTTCCTCATAGTCTCTCCTCCTCGCTTGCCGTCATGACGCCGGCTCGACGCGAAAATCCCTCACGTTCGCTGTTCACTCACTACGTCCCGCTCCCGGTTCGCACCAAGATAGGCATAGTATATGACAGATATTTTCAAAACACATCGCACAGAATTATCGTGAAATCTGAAAATAGAGTTGTAATTTCTTGCCGTCACATGCTAAAATGTACGATAGATTATCACTTTTTTATCCGGAGTCAGGGGAAAGACGATCTCCTCACTTTGAAGATGCTTACGGGAATATGACATACTAAGGAAGGCAGACATTGGCATCACGCGTATTCAATTTGAGGCAGGTGACGGACTCCAAACAATGGCAGTCACTGCAGGAAAGCTTGTCGTTGGCCACGGAACTCGCCATCGTCACGGTGGATTATAAGGGTATCCCTCTGACGAAGCACAGCCGCCGCAAACAGTTCTGCACCATCATGCGCAACGACCCACAGACCTCACGCTATTGCGTCAAGAGCGACTCACACGCCGGGCTTGAAGGGGCGCGTCTCAATGAAACCTACACCTACCTTTGCCACGCCAACATCGTGGATATAGCGATACCGATCATCATAGACGAACAGTATTACGGAGCGGTGATGGCTGGCGAGGTTCTCGTCCCGCCGAAGGAAGGCGACACGCTGGAAAAGGTGGTGTCCAATCCGTGTCTCGAAGAACGCATCCTCAACGATAAGAAACTCCGCCGAATATATGATGCGCTGCCCTTGCTTACGCTCGACCATATCGCAAAGATGACGCAACTGATCGAAAACATCAGCAAGTACATCTTCGAGGAGGCGTTGGTACGAGACCGACTGTACAATTTGTACCGATCCGCGGACATCATCAGGGGCGACGACCCCGGTGAGTCGGATATTCACACCGTAGAGGCTATAAAAAAACAGCTGCAGAAGATCGAGGCGCACCGCACGCCGCCGGAGCCGGAAACAGACGACAGCTATAATCCCTTGGTCAGGATCGCAAAGAATTTCGTATTTGACAACCTCGAAGAAAAGATCACGCTGCGCGACACATCCAAGACTTTGCACGTCAGCGAGAGTTACCTGAGTCGCCTGTTCAAAAAGGAAACCGGGGAATCCTTCTCCGCCTACGTGGTGCGCAAGAAGATGGAGAAAGCTTCGGAAGCCCTCATAAACTCCGACGAATCCGTAAGCTCCATCTCAAACTATCTCGGATTCAGCGACTGCGGATATTTCATTCGCCTGTTCGACAAGCGCTACGGCGCTACACCGGCCGTATATCGAAAAAAAAGCCGACGGTAATCCGATCATAGGCAGAGCAAATTCACCTGATTGGAACGATATCATTACCCCGACACCTCGATGAACCGCGCCGGTCTTTTACCGCAAACGCTCTCGCGGGAGGAACGCGTCGGAGACGAGGCTTGTCAGCGAGAGCAGGGATTTCTCTGTGTTCACCTTCGCGCGCAGAGAATGGACGCCGGGAAGTCCCTTGAAGTACCACGCCACATGCTTGCGCATCTCGCGCACCGCGACGTACTCGCCCTTATCCGCCTCGAGCATGAGCGCGTGCCGGATGAACGTACGCGCGCGTTCCTCCGCGCCGCGCGCAGTCCGCTTTTCCGCGCCGTTTCTCAGCGAGACAGCGTCCTCGAATATCCACGGGTTGCCCAGCGCGCCGCGCGCTATCATCACGAAGTCGCAGCCCGT